>DASWDS010000139.1:0-1833 GCA_036395165.1 Anaeromyxobacteraceae bacterium
TCCCCGCCTCGAACATGTACGAGTCCCTCCTCTTCCTGGCGTGGGGCGTCGGGCTCTTCGCCATGATCGCGTTCGCGGTCATGCGCAACCGCCTCGTCGTGGTGAACGCCAACGCCATGGCCGCGCTCACCATGGCGCTCACGGACCTGCTCCCCATCGACCGCTTCATCCACCCGGTGCCGCCCGTGCTGTCCGGGACGCCCTGGCTCGCCATCCACGTCCCCATCATCATGGTGAGCTACTCCGTGCTGGCGCTCGGCGTCGTCGTCGCGCACATGCAGATCGGCTTCACCATCTTCGCGCCGCGGCGGGCCGAGATCGTCCAGCGCATGAACGACCTCCTCTACTGGTACATGCACGTCGGCTCGATCCTGCTCGTCACCGGCATCATGACGGGGTCGATCTGGGCCGCGTCGTCGTGGGGACGGTACTGGGGCTGGGATCCGAAGGAGGTCTGGTCGCTCGTCGCTTTCCTCGCCTACGTCGCGATCATCCACGGCCGCTGGGACCGGATCATCGGGCCGTTCGGCGTCGCCGCCATCAGCATCGTGGCGTTCCAGACCATCCTCATGACCTACCTCGGCGTGAACTACGTCCTCACCACGGGGCTCCACTCGTACGGCATGGGCGACTCGCCGGTCGTGACGTGGATGGTCATCGTCGCCGCGGTCGAGATCGCGTTCCTCGCGGTGGGGCTCGTCGCGGAGCGCCGGCAGCAGCGCCGGGAAGCGGCCGCGCTCGCAGCAGCCTGAGCGCCGGCGCCGGCGACGGACGGCGCGCTCGGACGCCGCTCCTCGATCGCGCCGCGCTGACGCTCCCGGCGGCCACGATCCGCGGCGAGCGATGCCGATCCTGACGCACCGCGACGGGACGTGGGGTTAAGATCCGAGCCGATGAGCACGGATCGGCTCAAGCCCTCGGCCTCGCAACGGCGCGTCCGCGCGACGCGCAACATCGGGATCATGGCGCACATCGACGCCGGGAAGACGACGCTCACGGAGCGCCTCCTCTTCGTCGCCGGACGCACCCACAAGATGGGCGAGGTCCACGACGGCGAGGCCGTCATGGACTGGATGGACCTCGAGCGGGAGCGCGGGATCACCATCACGTCGGCGGTGACGAGCTTCGAGTGGCGCGGTCACGAGCTGCACCTCATCGACACGCCGGGGCACGTGGACTTCACCATCGAGGTGGAGCGGAGCCTGCGCGTGCTCGACGGGGCGGTGGCGGTGTTCGACGCCGCGCACGGCGTCGAGCCGCAGAGCGAGACCGTGTGGCGGCAGGCCGACCGGTACCGTGTCCCGCGCCTCGCCTTCGCGAACAAGATGGACCGCGTCGGCGCCGACCTCGAGGCGACCCTCGCGTCGATGCGCCGGCGCTTCCCCGATCACGCCATCGCAGCGATCCAGCGCCCCATCGGCCGCGAGGGCGACTTCTCGGGAGTCGAGGACCTGCCCGGGCGGCGCACGCTCCGCTTCACCGACCCGGAGGACCCGCGCGCCCTCTCCGTCGAGGAGGGGCTCTCGGCGGCGGGCGAGGGGGACCGCCAGCGCCTCCTCCAGACGCTCGCCGACGTGGACGACGCGGTCACGGAGGCCGTGCTCGACGACGTGGAGCTCGACGAGGCGGCGCTGAAGGCGGCCATCCGGCGCGCCACGGTGCGCGGGGCGTTCGTGCCGGTGCTGTGTGGCTCGGCCCTTCGCAACAAGGGGGTGCCGCAGGTGCTCGACGCGGTCTGCGACTTCCTCCCCTCCCCGCTCGACGTGCCGGCGATCACCGGTGTGAACATCCGGACCGGCGCGGAGGAGGTCCACCCCGCCGACGACCACGCCC
>DASWDS010000140.1:0-2899 GCA_036395165.1 Anaeromyxobacteraceae bacterium
CCGCGCGCACCTCCGCCCGCCGGTACCCTCGGCGCGCATAAGCCGCGCGGACCCGCGCCGCGGCCTCGTCGAGCCGCCCCCGCCACAGCTCGTCGCCCGGGGCGAGCGCGGCGATCCGCCGGATCCGCTCCTCGTCGAGGGCCGGGTGGGCGGCGCGATTCACGATCCGGAGCGACGCGACGACGCGGCGCGGCAGGCACTCGAGGACGAGGACCACGTCGCCCGGCGCGTCCGCCGCGGGCCGCGTGCGCGCGACCACGTTGCCGAACCGGCCGAGCCCGTACAGGAGCTGGACGGTCCGGCGGAGCGCGCGGGGCGCGAGCGGCTCGCCCACCTTCACGGCGACGAGGTCCCGCACCGCGGCCGCGTTCTCGCCGGGCGGAAGCGACAGCACGATCTCCGCGATCCGCGGGCGCGCACCGGTGGCCGGCGCGGCGCGGGCGCCCACCGCGAGCGCCCAGAGGAGCGCGGCGACCGCGGGGCGCGTGCTCCGCCCGAAGCTCACTCGTTCCACTCCCAGCGGAGCTTGAGATCCACGCCGTGGTCGCCGCCGGAGGTGACGTCCGGGCTGTCGTTGTCCCACTGGTACTGGAGCGAGGTGTGCATGCCGAGGCGCATCTCGGCCTGGGCGCGCTGGCCGCGCGCGCCCGCCAGCGGCGCCTGGTACCGCAGCCGGAGCCGCTCGTCGAGCACCTTCGACTCGAACTCGGCGCGCGGCTCGACCTGACCCGCGCCCTCCGAGTAGGCGCTCGTGATTCGCACCGAGAAGTCGCGCAGGAGCCGCCCGCGCGGCACGAAGCGCTTCACCTGGTCGTCGAGCCCCGAGGCGCTGAAGAGGGCCTGCGCCGCGGCGGCGGTCGCGAGGCCGCTCACGCCCGCGGCGGCGGCGGTGTCGCGCGTCGTGTAGCCGAGCGAGAGCAGCGTGACGATGTCCTGCTGCGAGAGCGCCGGCTGGCTCGTGAGCTGCAGCGTCGGCTCCTCGTACGGGCCGAACAGGTGCATGAAGACCTGGTAGTCCCGGACCTGCGCGTCGCCGTGGACGTCGAGGCTCATGCGGACGTTCCGCCGATCGGCGAAGTCGACCACCGCGTGCGTGAGGACGAACTCGTTGCCGCGGAACGTGCCGCGGCCGCCCTGCGTCATGGTGAGCGTGCCGATGAGGCCGACGCTGGCGAGAGTGCCGGTGAGGGTGAGGTCGCCGGTGAGCGCGCCACGCACCAGGTCGTTCTCGATGCGCGCGTCGCCGTCCACCACGAGCGCGATGTCGAAGGCGAGCCACTCCCCCGACTTGTCGAACGGCTTCACGGGCGGCTTCCTGCGCGGCACCTCCAGGATGCGCTTCTCGAGGTCCACCCGATCGGTGTAGCGCGCCTGTAAGACGTGGAGCTTGCCGGAGAGCAGCATCGCGTCCCAGCTGCCGGCCGCCTGGAGCCGCCCCGAGACCGTCGCCGGCAGCCACTCGGGGATGCGCACCGGGACCTCGTCCACGAGCGCGCCCACCCGGACCCGCGCCGGGAAGAGCCGCACCAGCTCGACCTCGCCGCCGAGCTCGGCGTGGCCGCCGTTCACGCTCGCGCCCAGGTGGTCGAAGAGCATCCGGTTCTGCGAGAAGGCGAGCTCACCGCTCATCCCCGTGAAGACGATGGGCACGTCCCGCATGCGGAAGCCCGCCTCGCGGAGCTTGCCGGTGCCGACGAGGAGCGGGTCGCCGACGGTCCCGCCCACGTGCGCCTCGAGGAGGAGCTGCCCCCGCGGCTCGGTCACGCCCGGGAGCAGTCCCCCGAGCAGCCGCAGGTCGAGCGAGCCGCGCGCGTCGAGCGCGAGCGCGCCGGCGGGCTCACGCGCGCCCGTGATCGCGAACTGCGTATTCGCGCCGCGCAGCGTGAACGACTGCACGACGACCCGCCGGTCCTCGACGAGGAGCAGCGCCGGGGCGGCGTTGTCCACCTTGAACTCGCCGTAGCCGCCGTGCACCTCGTCGAGGCGCAGCTCGGCGCGCGCGGCGGCGGGGTCGGCCAGCACGCCGCGCGCCGTCCCGGCGCCCTTCACGCGCGCGTGCAGGCCGGCCGGTGGCCCGCCGCGCACGAAGCGCGTGACGTCGTCCACGTCGAGCTCGGCGCGCGCCTCGAACGGCATGTCCCCGGTGGTCTGCGCGGTGCCCGCGAAGCGCACGCCCTCCGTGCTGCCCGTCATCGAGAGCGCCGTCCCCGAGAGGCGGCCGCCCACCTGCACCGAGCCGATGGGCGCGTCGAAGACGGCGACGCCCTCGCCGTTCCCGGCGAACTTCACGAGCGGCACCTCCCAGGAGCCGCCCAGGGCGGCGGTCCCGCTGACCGTGCCGGCCCACCCCGTGCCGGGCAGGCCCAGGTCGGCGAGGCGCACGCCCGCGGCCGAGGTGTCGAGCTCCCACGGAAACGGGCGGTCGAACCCGATGCGGCCGCTCCCGCGCGCGACGCCCGACCCGCGCCGCAGCTCGGCGACGTCGAACACCGCCCGCGCGCCCGCCTCCACCCGCCCCGCGAGCCGTCCCGCGTCGAAGGCGCGGCCGGCGAGCGCGCCCTTCCCGAGCTCGCCCTCGAAGGTCGCGTCGAGCGCCGGCGCGGGGCCCCTCGCCGAGCCATGGACGACGACGTCTCCGTCGAGCGCGTCGCGCGCGTAGACCGCGTTCGGCTGCCAGGGCATCGCGGCCTCGAACAGGTCGCGCAGCCGCCCCTGCGCCGCGTAACGGGCTTCCGTCACGAGCGGCGGATCCTTCTCCAGATCGACCACCGCCTCGCCCTGGTAGCGCGTGACCCCGCGGCGGCCCTGCGCGCCGAGGACGCGCAGGACGAAGGCGTCGTACGACAGCCCCGCGGTCGCCTCGCCCAGGTCGAGCTCGAGGAAGCGCAATCCGCTCACC
>DASWDS010000141.1:0-8419 GCA_036395165.1 Anaeromyxobacteraceae bacterium
ATCGCGCGGATGGACGAGATCCTGGGCCGCCAGCGCGAGAAGGCGCTGCGCGGCGAGCCGACCGTGGAGTAGGACTCGGAGTTCCACTACGTCATCGCGCTCGCGGCCCGGAACACCGTCGTGCTGAAGCTGCTCGACGTCCTCATGGATCTGCTCCGCGAGACACGCGTGCGCTCGCTCCAGACGCCGGGCCGCCTGGAGCGCTCGCTCGCCGGACACCGGCGCGTGCTCGACGCCATCCAGCGGCGCGATGCCGAGGCCGCCGAGCGCGCCGTCCGGCAGCATCTCGAGGAGATCGAGTCGATCGTGCTGAAGAAGCTCTGAACGCGGAGGTCGAGCGATGGGCCGGCTGTATGCAGTGGAGATCGTCTACAGGGGCATCTTCCAGAAGACGCTCGCGAAGAACCTGAGCCGGGCCATCGTGCTCGCGGCGCACCGGGAGGGGAAGCCGGGGATCTCCTTCGGGCGTTACGGCGACAGCCCGGAGCGCAACGGCATCCCGGCGAAGAGCTTCGCCATCGTCGCCACCGACGACCTGACGCTCGAGGAGGGGATGGCGAAGTACGAGCCGAAGGAGGTCGACATCACCATCGCCGTCGACGACACGCTCTGCAAGGGCGTCGAGTCCTGGGCGTGGTACGGGCTCCAGCCCATCAACCGGCTGCTCAAGCCGGGCGGCACGATCATCGTCACCTCGCGCGAGGAGCCGGCGGCGCTCATCGAGATGATGCACCGCAAGGAGCACCCGTACCGGCTCGCCATCGTGAAGGCCATCCCGAGCTTCTCCGGCCTGTGGGTCTACAAGGACGACCACAGCGACGTGCGCATCCTGGGCGCGATCTCGAAGGTGCTGCCCGAGCTGTTCAGCATCACGTCGCTGCAGGAGGTGATCGCCGCGGAGTGGAAGGACCCGGTCAAGGCCACCTCCGCGCTCCGCGCCTACGAGCGGACGGAGACGGTCACGGTCGAGCCGAGCCAGGGGAACCCGGAGAAGCCGTACGAGTTCGAGTTCCCGAAGTGGCAGGAGATGCGCGAGGGCGTCACGATCCCCGCCATCCCGATGGGCAGGGCGGTGCTCGACGCCGACACCGGGAAGACGGGCGGCTATCGCCCCGCGCGCAACCCGACCTTCAAGAAGTACACCACGCGCTCCATGCGGCCGGTGGTCGACTTCGAGAAGTGCATCAAGTGCACGCTCTGCTGGCTGCAGTGCCCCGACTCCTGCTTCGACGTCATGCCCGACGGCATGTACGACGCGAACATGGAGGCGTGCTGCGGCTGCGGCGTGTGCGAGGCGGTCTGCCCGGAGGCGAACTGCATCACCATGGTGAGCGAGACGCAGTTCCGGGACAACGCCAGCCAGTGGGACATGTGGAAGAAGGACAAGGACGGGTACGCACGGTGGGTGAAGGAGCACATCGAGCTCCATCCGGAGCGCTCGCATGGCTTCCGCTACCGCGGGCAGTACGAGGCGCAGGTCCCCGAGATGCTGTCCATCGCGCGCGAGGGATCGGACGCGCCGGCCGCGTCGGATGCGCCCGCCCAGCCCTGAGGGAGATCGGCCATGGCACAGACAGTCGCGAGCGTCGAGACCCAGCACCCCCCGCGCGAGGAGACCGCGCTCATCACCGGCAGCGAGGCGATCGCGGTCGCCTGCAAGCTCGCCGACGTGGACGTGATCACCGCGTACCCGATCCGCCCCTACGACACCGTCATGCAGTACGTCGCGAAGCTCGTCGCGAACGGCGAGCTCGACTGCGAGTACATCGTGGCGGAGAGCGAGCACTCGCAGTTCGAGATCGTGAAGCACGCCTCCGCGGTCGGGGCGCGCGTCTTCTGCGGCTCCTCGGGCGTGGGCTGGATGTACGCCTTCGAGGCGCTGACGGTGACGCCGGGCCTGCGCATCCCGATGGTGGCGATGGTGGGCAACCGCGCCCTCGACGATCCCGGCGCGTTCGGCGTCGAGCACAACGACGCGCTGGCCGTGCGCGACCTCGGCTGGCAGCTCGTCTGGGTGGACAGCGCGCAGGAGGCGCTCGACACCGCGCTCATCGCCTACCGCGTGGCGGAGGACCGGCACATCTTCCTGCCCTGCGCCATCAGCTGCGACGGCGCCTTCCTCACGCACTCGCAGGCGATCGTGAAGATCCCCTCCGCCGAGAAGGTGAAGGCCTTCCTGCCGCCGTACAACCGCGGCGACCTCCTCCTCCACCCGGACAACCCCATCACGGTCGCGCCGCAGGTGAACGAGGACTGGCTGATGGAGATCCGCCGTCAGACCTCGTCGGCCATGGAGCGCTCCCCTGGCGTGATCCGCGAGGCGTACGCCGACTTCGAGCGCATCTTCGGCCGCCGCTACGGGAACCCCTTCTTCGAGGAGTACGAGACCGACGACGCCGACGTGGTGCTGGTGGGCATGGGCACGCTCTCGAACCCGGTCCGCGTCGCCATCCGCGAGCTGCGCAAGGAGGGCAAGAAGGTCGGGTTCGTGCGCATCCGCTGGTTCCGGCCCTTCGCGGCCGAGGAGCTGGCGCGCTCGCTGGGCCGCTTCGCGGCGGTGGGCGTCATCGACCGCGACTTCTCGTTCGGGTCCCCACACCTGAGCGGCGTGCTCGCCACCGAGGTGCGCTCCGCGCTGTACCCGGCGCCGAAGCGTCCCGCCCTGGTCGCGTTCATCGCGGGCCTGGGCGGGCGCGAGATCACGGTGCCGGACGTGCGGACGATGACGGAGAAGGTCTACCAGGCGGCGGAGGGGAAGCCGCAGCCGGCCACGCAGTGGATCGGGCTCCGCGAGTAGCGGAGACGGAGGACAGGGACATGGCCACCCCGCAGAACGAGCTCGTCAACCTCAACGCCCCGCAGAAGCTCGATCCGTTCAAGGGCGTGAAGAAGCTGCCGCTCGAGGAGTACTTCACCTCCGGTCACCGCACGTGCCAGGGGTGCGAGTCGGCGCTCGTCATGAAGATGATGGTGAAGGCCGCCGGACCGCGCACGATCGTGCTCGGCAGCACCGGCTGCATGTATGTCGCCAACACCACGTACTACAGCACGTCGTGGGTCGTGCCGTGGATGCACACGCAGCTCGGCTCGTCGGGATCGGCCGGGCTCGGCGCGGCCGCCGGCCTGAAGGCGCTCATGCGCAAGGGCAAGATCAAGCAGGAGCCGATCAACGTCATCGCCTTCTGCGGCGACGGTGGCGGCGCGGACATGGGCCTCTCCGCCATCTCCGCGACGCTCACCCACCCCGACTACAACGTGCTCATCCTCATGTACGACAACGAGTCGTACGCGAACACGGACATCCAGCTCTCGGGCAGCACGCCGTACGGCGCGCACACCACCTTCAGCCCGCCCGGCAAGGTGCGCCGCATCATGCACCACCGGTGGAAGAAGAACATGGCGGGCATGCTCGCCGCCGGTCACCCCACCTGCAAGTACGTCTCGACCGTCTGCATGTCGTACTCGGTCCAGGCGATGAACCAGGTGCGCAAGGCGCTCTCCATCGGCGGGCCGACCTTCATCCACTCGCTCGATCCGTGCCCGAAGGGCTGGGACTACGACCCGTTCCAATCCCACGAGCTGGGCGAGCTGGCCGTCCTCACCGGCATCTGGCCGCTCTACGAGGTGGAGGAGGGCGTGCTGAAGCTCGTCGGCAAGACGAAGGACATCGCCCAGGGCCGCACCAAGCGCAAGCCGGTCAAGGACTACTTGCTCCGGCAGGGGCGCTTCGCCCACTTCACCGACGAGGACCTCGCCTACTTCCAGTCCAAGGTGGACGAGATGTGGGAGCGGTGGCTCGTCCCGGGTGTGATCCCGTTCCGAAAGGAGCTCGAAGAGCAGCACGCGCCAGCATAGAGGTCCGGCCGCGGCGCCCGCGCCGGCTCGAAACGGGCGCTGCGGACAGGGGGACTGGCACCGCAGTGAACGGCTCAGGAAGAGGTGCCGCCATGCCGAACGTCAGAGCGATTCATTTCCCCACGTTCCGCCGTCACGCCGGGCTCGCCGAGCCGCGCGTCATCAACAGGTGGATCCAGCTCGTCGCCGGCATCGTGGCGATGCTGGCCATCGCCAACCTCCAGTACGCGTGGACGCTCTTCACGAAGCCGCTCAGCACGTCGTTACACGCGTCGCTCCCCGCCATCCAGGTGGCCTTCGCTGCCTTCATCGTCGCCGAGACCTGGCTCGTGCCCTTCGAGGGCTACCTCGTCGACAAGCTCGGGCCGCGGGTGCTCATGGCCATCGGCGGCGTCCTCGTCGGGCTGGGGTGGATCATGGCCGGCCAGGCGGCGACGGTGCGGCAGCTCGTCATCTGGTACACCATCGGTGGAGTCGGGGCCGGCGTGGTGTACGGCGCCACCGTCGGCAACGCCATGAAGTGGTTCCCCGACCACCGCGGCCTCTGCGTCGGGCTCACCGCCGGCGCGTACGGCGTCGGGACCGCGCTCACGGTCGTCCCCATCGCGCGGATGATCAAGTCCTCCGGCTACGCCCACACGCTCGTCACCTGGGGGATCATCCAGGGCCTCGTCGTGATCGTCGCGGCGATGTTCATCCTGAAGCCGCCCGACGGGTGGTCACCGCCTGGATGGAAGGAGAAGGAGGCCAAGCTCACCGCGCACGTGCACCACGCGCACCGCGACGTGACGCCGCTGCAGATGGTGCGGACCGGGCCCTTCTGGCTCATCTACGCCATGCTGACCATGCTCGCCTTCGGCGGGCTGGTCGTGACGGCGCAGCTCGTGCCCATCGCCACCTTTTACAAGGTGGACATGGTCACCATGGCCTTCGGCATGTCGGCCGTGGTGCTCGCGATCGAGGTCGACCGCGTCCTGAACGGCTTCACCCGACCGTTCTGGGGGTGGGTGTCGGACCACATCGGCCGCGAGAACACGATGTTCATCGCCTTCAGCCTCGAGGCGCTGGCGGTGTTCGGGCTCCTCCACCTCGTCAACCGGCCTGTCTGGTTCGTCGCGCTCTCGGGCCTCTGCTTCTTCGCCTGGGGCGAGATCTTCTCCCTCTTCCCCGCCATCACCGGGGACCTCTTCGGGAAGAAGTGGGCCACGACCAACTACGGGATCGTCTACACGGCCAAGGGGCTCGCCTCGATCTTCGCCGGTCCGGTGGCGGCGCTCGCCTCCGCGAAGACGGGATCGTGGGTCCCCGTCTTCTGGGCCATGATCGCGTGCGACCTCACCGCCGCGTTCCTCGCGCTCTTGTGGCTGAAGCCGCTCGCCGAGAAGACCATCCAGCGCGTCGATCGGGCGGAGCCGCCCACCGCCGGCGGCATCCACGCCGGCGCGGGCGCTCGGGCAGGGCCGGAGAAATGAGCGTCGCGAGCACGCTGCACGACGCCCGGCTCTCTCGGCGGAGCCACCCGATGAACCGGTGGGTCCAGCTCGTCGCCGGGACCGTGGCGATGATGGCGATCGCCAGCGTGCTCTGCGTGTGGCCGCTCCTCCGGAGCCCGCCGGGCGCCGACCTCGGCAAGTCCCTCGCGGCGGCGGAGAACGCCTTCGCCGCCTTCATCATCGCCGAGACGCTCTTCGTGCCGCTCGAGGCGTGGCTCGGCGATCGCCTCCAGCCACGGCTGCTCGTGCTCGTGGGCGGGGCGCTGGTCGTCCTCGGCGCGATCGCGGGGGCGCGGGTGGGGAGCGTGCGCGCGCAGACGGGCTGGTACGCGCTCGGCGGCGTCGGCGCCGGGATCGTCTACGGCGGAACGGTCGCGAGGGCGCTGAAGCGGTTCACGGATCGCAAGGCGCTCTGCATGGGCGTCACCGCCGCGGCCTGCGCCGCCGTGGTCGGCCTCGCCCTCGTCGCGTTCGTCACGGCGGTCGCGTCCCCCGGCGCCCTCGGCGTGCTCATCGTCATCGGCGCCGGGCAGGCGGCGGTGATCCTCGTCGCCACGCTGCTCATCCTGGAGCCGCCGCCCACGACGACCCCGCCGCCGGGCGCCTGACGAGCGCGGCTCAGTAACCGGCGGCGCAGCCGTCCTTCCGCGACTCGCTGGCGCCCGCGTACATGGCGGTCGCGGGGTCGCGCCACACGGCCTGGTAGCCGCCGAAGACGCTCGCCGGCGCCGCCTCGATGCGGTGGCCGCGGCGGGCGAGCTCCTCCCGCACGTCCTCCGGGACGCCCGGCTCGAGGTGCAGCGCTCCGCCGCCGGTCATGATCGTGCCGGTGGGCTCGCTCGAGCCGCCGTGGTGGAAGCGCGGCGCGTCGCCGGCCGCCTGGAGGTCGAGCCCGAGGTCGAGGAGGTTCACCAGGATCTGCACGTGCCCCTGCGGCTGCATGTCGCCGCCCATGAGGGCGAACGCCATGAGCGGCTCGCCGTCGCGGGTCACGAAGGCCGGGATGATGGTGTGGAAGGGGCGCTTCCCCGGCGCGAGCCGGTTCGGGTGGCGCGGATCGAGCGAGAACTGTCCGCCGCGGTCCTGCAGGCCGAAGCCGAGCTCGGGCACGGCGTAGCCCGACCCGAAGCCGGTGTAGTTGCTCTGGATGAGCGAGACCATCATCCCGCGATCGTCCGCGGCGGCGAGGCAGGTGGTGTCGCCGCGCCCGAGCCGGGGGTCGCCCGGCTCGTCGGTCAGCCTCGCCCGCCGCGGGTCGATGAGGCGGGCGCGCCGCCGCGCGTACTCCTTCGAGACGAGCTCGGCGACCGGGACGTCGGCGAAGGCCGGGTCCGCGTAGTGGCGCGCCCGGTCGGCGAAGGCGAGCTTCTTCGCCTCGACGAGGAGGTGCCAGAAATCGGGCGAGGCGCGGCCCATCGCCGCGAGGTCGAAGCCCTCGAGCACGTTCAGCATCTGCAGCGCCGCGAGGCCCTGCCCGTTCGGCGGCAGCTCCCAGATCGTGTGCGCGCGGTACGTGGTCGAGATGGGCGCGTCCCACGTGCTCGCGTGCCCCTCGAGGTCGCCCTTCGAGAAGAACCCGCCGCTCCGCCGCGAGAAGGCGACGATCGCGTCCGCGATCGGCCCGGCGTAGAAGGCGTCGCGGCCGCCCGCGGAGAGGAGCTCGAGCGTCCGCGCCAGCGCGGGGTTCCGGAATGGCTCGCCCTCCCGCGGCGCGCGGCCGCCCGGCATGAACACCTCGGCGAACCCGGGCTTCGCGGCGAAGAGGCCGGCGCCGTGCGCCCACTCGGCCGCGATCACGGTCGAGAGCGGGAAGCCCTCCCTGGCGTATGCGACGGCTGGCGAGAGGATCTCCTCCATCCGAAGCCTGCCGAAGCGCCGGTGCAGCTCGAACCAGGCGTCGGCGCAGCCAGGCACGGTCCAAGCGTAGGGGGAGTGAAGCGGGATCGTGCCGTCCGGCTCCGCCGGAACCTCCTCGGGCGTGAGCGCGCGCGGCGAGCGCCCCGAGCCGTTCAGCCCGTGGAGCCTGTTCGTGGCCGGATCGAGGACCATGGCGAAGAGGTCGCCGCCGAGCCCGCACGCGGTCGGCTCCATGACCGCGAGGCACGCGTTCGCCGCCAGCGCGGCGTCCACCGCGCTGCCCCCGCGGCGCAGGACCTCCACCCCGGCCTGCACGGCGAGCGGCTGGGCCGCGGCGACCATCCCGTGCGGCGCGCGCACGACGGAGCGCGTCGCGCAGGCGGGGTGGGCGGCGGCGGCCGTTGGCGGCCGTACGGGACGCCGGTCAGAAGTCGTACGTCATTCCCACCGAGAAGGCCTGGAAGCGGGCCGGTGACGCTTTATTGCAATGGATGGTCCCCGTCATGCCCCTCGCGCAGTCGACCGGGCAGAAAGAGGGGTACGTCGGCTCTCGTTTTGACGCGCACCGTCAAGCGCGGCGGGTTTCCCTGACGGCGTCTCACGCGAGGGGGCGCGCGTCGCCCCAGGCGACGAGGCGAAAGCGATCGCCCTCTTCCGCCGCGATCGTCGTGATGGCGCCGTTCGGACAGGCGCCTGGCGGGACCGCGGCGCCGCCCGGCTCGCACAGCGCCGCTGCGGCCGCGATCGCGATGCGGTGCGTGACGACGGCGACGCGCGCGCCGGGCGCCGCCGCCACGATCGCGCGCAGCCCGTCGCGCACGCGCCTGACCACCGCCGGGAAGTCCTCGCCGCCGGGGAAGGCGCGGCTCCGGTCGCCCGCCAGCCACGCGGAGAAGATCGCGTCCCGCTCGGTGCGGGCCCCGGGCGTCTCGGGATCTCCGAGCGAGCCCATGTCGACCTCGGTGAAGCCCTCCGCGATCCGGACGGTGAGGCCCGCCGCGTCCGCGATCGCCTCGGCCGTCTCGCGCGCCCGCCGCAAGGGTGAGCTGTACACCGCGTCGATCCCGAGCCGACCGAGCGCGGTCGCGGCGCGGCTCGCCTGCGCGAGCCCGCGGTCGGTGAGCGGCGGGTCGTCCGACCGCCGCGCGGCGGGGTTCACGTTGCCGGCGCTCTCGCCGTGGCGGACCAGGTAGAGGATGCTCCCTCCGGGCATG
>DASWDS010000142.1:0-4176 GCA_036395165.1 Anaeromyxobacteraceae bacterium
GCCTCGTCGCGACGGGCGGCGACGTCGCGCGAGCCGCGCTCGCGGCCCTCGGCGCGGGAGGCCTGCACCTCGCGGGCGAGGTGGAGCCCGGTGTGCCCATCGGGACGACCGACACGGCGCCGGCGCTCCAGGTCATCACGAAGGCGGGGGCGTTCGGGACGCCCTCCACGCTGCAGCGCTGCCGCGCTGCGCTCGGCCGCAAGCTCCGGGGGAGGTCCTGAACATGGCCCGTCCGATCGTCGGCATCACCATGGGGGACGCCGCGGGCGTCGGCCCGGAGATCATCGTCAAGGCGCTGGCGGTGCCCGAGGTCCACGAGCTGTGCCGCCCGATCGTGATCGGCGACGCGGCCCGCCTGCGGACCGCCGCGCGCATCGTGGGGTCGCGGCTCGCGGTCGAGGCCGTGGACGAACCCGCGCACGCGAGCTTCCGCCCGGGCCGGGTCGAGTGCGTGGACCTGCGGCTCGTCCCGGAGGACCTCCCGTTCGGCCGCCTCTCACCCGTCGCGGGCGACGCCGCTTACCGCTTCGTCGCGCGCGCGGTGGAGCTGGCGCTCGCGGGCCGGATCGCCGCCATCTGCACCGCGCCCCTCAACAAGGAGGCGCTGCACGCGGCCGGGCACGTCTACCCGGGGCACACCGAGCTCCTCGCCGAGCTCTCGGGGACGCGCGAGGTCTCGATGATGCTGGCCACCCCGAAGATGCGCGTCATCCACGTCACGACGCACATCGGGCTCCTCGACGCGATCGAGAAGATCGACGCGGGCCTCGTCGAGCGGACCATCCGGCGCGGGCACGAGGCGCTCGTGCGAGCCGGGATCGAGCGCCCGCGCATCGCCGTCTGCGGCATCAACCCCCACGCCGGCGAGCACGGGCTCTTCGGCCGGGGTGAGGAGGAGGCGAAGGTCGTCCCGGGCATCGAGGCGGCGCGCGCGCGGGGCGTCGCCGCGGACGGGCCGCTCCCGGCGGACACCGTCTTCTTCAGGGCCGGCCGCGGCGACTTCGACCTGGTGGTCGCGATGTACCACGACCAGGGCCATGGCCCGGTGAAGGTCATGGGGCTGGAGGCGGGCGTGAACATCACCGTCGGGCTGCCCTTCGTGCGCACCTCGGTCGATCACGGCACCGCCTTCGACATCGCCGGCACCGGCAAGGCCGACGAGCGCAGCATGGTGGAGGCGCTCCGGCAGGCCGTGACGCTCGCCCCGCGCGACACAGCCTGACGGCGCGAGCGCGCGCGTCCTGCTACGCTTCGGCGACGTCCCGCTGAGGGGGCTCGTAGGAGGCTCGGCATGCGCGTGGTCGTCGCGCCCGACTCGTTCAAGGGGAGCCTCTCCGCGCTCCGCGTCGCGGAGGCGATGGAGCGCGGCATCCTGACCGTCTTCCCCGAGGCCGAGGTGCTGAAGGTGCCGATCGCGGACGGAGGGGAAGGGACGGTCGAGGCCCTCGTCGCCGCCACTTGCGGACGCGTCGAGCACGCGGCGGTGCGCGGCCCCCTCGGCGAGCCGGTGCGCGCGCTGTGGGGCGTGCTGGGCGACGGGCAGACCGCGGTCGTCGAGATGGCGGCGGTGTCCGGGCTCCCGCTCGTGCCGGAGGCGCGGCGCGATCCCCGCGTGACGACGACCTTCGGCACGGGCGAGCTGATGCGCGCGGCGCTCGACGCGGGGCTCTCGAAGCTCGTCATCGGGATCGGCGGGAGCGCGACCAACGACGGCGGCGCGGGGATGGCGCGCGCCCTCGGGATCCGCTTCCTCGACGCGTCCGGGAGGGAGCTGCCCGACGGCGGCGCCGCGCTCTCGCGCCTCGACCGGATCGACCTGTCGGGTCTCGACCCCCGGCTCGCCCGTGCGGAGATCCTCGTCGCCTGCGACGTGGACAACCCGCTCACCGGCCCGCGCGGCGCGTCGGCCGTCTACGGGCCGCAGAAGGGAGCCACGCCGGAGATGGTTCGCGAGCTCGACGCGGCGCTCGCACGGTTCGCGGCGGTCGCGCGCGCGTCCACTGGCCGCGACGTCGCCGAGGTGCCCGGCGCGGGCGCCGCCGGCGGGCTCGGCGCGGGGCTGCTCTTCTTCACGCCCGCGCGCCTCCGGCCGGGCGTCGCGATCGTGCTCGAGGCGACAGGCTTCGACGAGATGGTGAAGGACGCCCACCTCGTCGTCACCGGCGAGGGGCGCACGGACTTCCAGAGCGCGATGGGAAAGGCGCCCGCGGGCGTCGCCGCGGTCGCGAGGCGCCACGGCGTCCCGGTGGTGTGCCTCGCCGGCGGCCTCGGACAGGGGGCCGACGATCTCATGTCGCAGGGCGTGGACGCCCTCGCGAGCGTCGTGCCTCAGCCGATGACGCTCGAGGAGTGCATGGCGCGCGGCGCCGAGCTCGTCGAGGCGGGCACCGCCCGCGCGTTCAGGCTCATGCGCGTGGGGATGGCGCTCGGGGCCGGGCGCTGAGCGGGCGTCAGTTCCCGGGATCCGAGCCCGGCTCGTCCGCCTCGTCCTCCTCGAGGTCGGGTCCTGGAGGGAGCCGCACCAGCCGCTCCTGCACGAGCGCGCGGTGCTGCAGCTCCTCGCCCTTCAGCTGGTCGAAGAGCTGGCGGACGTCGGGATCCCTCACGTGCTGCGACGCCTCCGCGAAGAAGTCGTGGGCCTTCTCCTCGGATGCGAGCGCGACCTCCATCGCCTGCCGCGCCGACATGAAGACGCGCGGCTTGCCTCGGTCCGGCGCCTCGACGTCGTCCAGGGAGTCGCGGGAGAGCCGGCGCGGCGCGCTCGCGAAGAGGGCGCGGCGGCGCTCCGCGAGCTCGCGCCCGTGCTTCGCCTCGTTCGACGCCATCATCCGGAACATGTCGGACGCGTCCCCTGCGTAGCGTCCGCCGACGATCCTCGAGAACTCCTCGTACCGCTCGCGCGCCTCGTCCTCGATGAGGATGGCGAGGTCGAGCGCGTCCTGCAGCGACAGGGTGGCCAGGTCGATGCCTCGGGTCATGGAAGCCTCCGGGAGCTGCGCGTGGAGCCCACGGCTGGTGGTAACGGGCGGCACCCGGTGCGTGCTGCCCGTTCGCTCGGTTGCGCCCCCCCCGGGGGTGGGGCGCTTCACGCTGAGCTCGCCCGCGATATCGGGGACGGGAGCGCGCCGGCGCGCCCATCGACCGGCCACGTCCGGCGGGCCCGGCACATCTTGCTGCGGCCGATTGCCGGACGCGGCGGCGCTGCGCTACAATCGTTCCCGTACTCACCGTCAATTCCAGCGCGGAGCAGATCAGCGTGCAAGAGCGCCGTGGCATCCGTCCGGCCGAGCCCCTCATCGACCGCGAGTTCGTCGTCCGGAGGCTCTTCCCCCTCGTCCGCCGGCTGATCGATCTCGGCTATTTCTCGTTCGAGGTCGAGGGCTTGGAGCACGTGCCGCGGGAGGGGCGCGTCGTCTACGCGCAGAACCACGCGGGCTGGTTCGCGCTGGACGCCTTCTTCGTCACGATGGCGATCGCCGAGCGGTATGGCATCGCACGCGCGCCCTTCTTCGCCACGGCCGAGGCCGCGCTGGCCGCGCCCGTGCTCGGGCCCTTCCTGCGCCGGTTCGGCGCCGTCCCGGCGGGCTGGTTCCGGCGGCCGGAGCGCCTCCCGCCCGAGATCGAGTCATGCGGCATCTTTCCCGAGGGGGTGCGTGGGAACACGAAGCCGTTCTGGGAAGCGTACCGGATGCGCGACTGGAACCGCGGCTTCGTGCGGGTCGCGATCGCGCGGCAGGCGCCCATCGTCCCGGCGGCAGTCTTCGGCGGCGAGGAGTGCCTGCCCGTCGCGTGGACGGTGAAGGTGCTGGAGCCGCTCATCGGGTCGACCATCGGCCTGCCGCTCACGCTCGTGCCGCTGCCGGCGCACTGGAAGGTGGTGTTCCACCCCCCGATCCGCCTCGACGCTCCCCCTGAGGCGGTCACGGATCAGGCGCTCTGCACCCGCGTCGCACGCGAGGTGCAGGGGATCGTGCAGGCGACGCTCGATCGCGAGGCGTCGCGCCGGCGCCTGGGCCAGCTCTCGTCACTCGTCGCGGCCGCGCGCGACGGCGCGCCGGGGCCGGCCGACGAGGATCCGCTCGCGGACCCCGTCCCGCAGCCCGCGGGCGCCGGGCTGGACGTCAGCCGGACGCCCCCGCGCGCTCGATGAGCTCGGCCCCGAGCGCGATGCAGCGC
>DASWDS010000143.1:0-2892 GCA_036395165.1 Anaeromyxobacteraceae bacterium
TCGAGCGTCGCGACGAGCTCGACGCAGGCCTCCGTCGCGGGCAGGACGCGCCCGCGCACGCCGAGGAGCTCGCCGGCGGCGGCCACCGCGGCCGAGAAGTCGCCGAGCTGCTGCGCCAGCGCCGTCAGCACGAGGTTCCCGACGGTGTGGCCAGCCAGGGCGCCCACGCCGCCGAAGCGGTGCTGGAACAGGGCCGCCAGCGGTCCCGAGCCGGCCGAGAGCGCCACCAGGCAGTTCCGGATGTCGCCCGGGCTCGGGATTCCGTAGTGGCGGCGCAGCTCGCCCGAGCTGCCGCCGTCGTCGCAGGTGGTGACGATCGCCGTCACGTCCGGCGCCGGGCGCTGCGGCTCACCGCGATCGCCGGAGAGCCCGGCGAGCACGCGCGGCAACCCGGTCCCGCCGCCGAGAGCGACTATCCGAGATGCAGGGGCAGCCTTCGCCAGCTCCCGCGTGAGCAAGGTCGCGTGCGCGGGGTTCGCGTGCGTCACTTCGCCCCCCGGCCGGTGAGGACGATCTTCGCCGTGTGGAAGAGGCAGACGAGATCGAGGAAGAGGGAGGTGTTCTTGATGTAGTAGAGGTCGTACTCGAGCTTGCGCGCCTGCTGCTCCATCGTGGAGCCGTACTCGTACTTGAGCTGCGCCCACCCGGTGAGCCCCGGCTTCACGAGCTCACGCATGATGAAGAGGGGCCAGCGCCTCTTCAGCTCGTCGAGGAAGACCGGGCGCTCGGGCCGCGGCCCGACGAAGCTCATCTCGCCGCGCAGCACGTTCCAGAGCTGCGGGAGCTCGTCCACCCGGCTCCTGCGCATGAGCCGGCCCACCTGGAGGACGCGCGGGTCGTCGCGCGTCGCCCATGCCGCACCGAGCGTCTCCGCGTCGCGCCGCATGGTCCGGAACTTCCAGATGCGGTACGAGCGGCCGCTCTGGCCGGTCCGCTCCTGCGAGTACAGGACGGGGAGGCCGTCCGAGAGCGCGATCGCGAGCCCGGCCGCGGCGAGCAGCGGCGCGACGGCGGCGAGCATGCCGATCGCGAGCACGACATCGAGCGAGCGCTTCACGGCGCGCGTGAAGCGGTTCGCCCGGAAGCCCTCGTCGAAGATGAGCGCGCTCGGACGCAGGAGGTCGAGCGGGATCCGCCCCAGCGTGGCCTCGGCGAAGGCGACGTCGCTCATGACGCGGACGCCGCGGGTGCGGCACGCGAGGAGCGCGTCCACCGGCAGCCCGGCGCGGCGGTCCTCGACCGCCACCACCACCACGTGCGCCCGGAGCCGCTTCGCCATCTGATCCACGCCGCCCACGAACGGGACGGCGGGGTCCTTGGTCTGCGAGATGCCGCCCAGCTCCGCGAACCCGACCACCTCGAAGAGCCCGTCGGCCTCCTCCTCGACGTCGCTCGCGAGCTTCCGCGCGCGCGGCCCGGAGCCGAGGAAGAGCAGCCGCGTGGGCGCGCCCACCACCGCCGGCATCGCGGCGCGCACGGCGATGACGGCGAGCGCGCCGCCCGCCGCCGCGAGCACGAGCGAACGGCGCGGGATCCAGCCCATCGGGACGAGCAGCGGCAGGGCGAGGTAGGCGACGGCCAGGGTCACCACCGCCACGCCGAGCGCGCGGAGGAGCCGGCGGCCGTCGCTCCGATCGCGGACCGCGGAGCGGAGGTCGTAGAGATCGCCGAAGTACAGCGCGCCCGCGAACGCCAGCGCCGCGAGCGCGGCGCGCAGGAAGGCCGCGCCGAGCCCGTGCTGGGTCGTGACGAGCGGGTGCGCGACGGGGCCGAGGGACATGCCGGCGAGGAGCGCGAGCACGAGCGCGCTCTCCTCGGCGATGAAGAAGGCGGCCTTCCGCCCCGAGACCCAGTGATGGAAGACGCGGACCACGCTGGCTCCCCTCCCCCGCGCCCGCTCCCGGCGCGGTCAGGCCCCGACCACGTCGCCGCGCAGGTAGCGCGCGTACCCCGGCTCGTGCACGCCGTTCAGCACGATCCCGACCAGCCGCTCCGAGAGCGCCTCCACCGCCATGCGCACGGCGTCGCGCGGCGTCTCCCCCGCCCGGACGACGAGGACGATCCCGTCCGCGCTCGTCGCGAGCCGCCCCGCGTCGGAGAGCGCGAGCGCGGGAGGCGCGTCGAGCACGACGAGCGAGAAGGAGGACCGGAGCGTCTCGAGCGTCGCGGCGAGCCGCGGGCTCCGGGCGACGGCCGCCGGGTCGTTCGCCTCGCCCGCGCACAGGACCGCGAGCGCGCCGACGCGCGACAGCGCCTGCGCGAGCTCGGCCTTCCCCTCCGCGACCTCGGCGACGCCGGCGCGCGGCGCGAGGTCGAACAGCTGCGCGAGGCTCGGCCTGCGGAAGTCGCACTCGACGAGCGCAACCTCGCGGCCGTCGCGGGCGGCGGTCAGCGCGAGGTTGGCCGCCGTGAGGCTCCGGCCCTCGCCGCGGGCGCACGAGCTGATGGCGACGACGCGGAGCGGGCGCGCGACGGACGCCCGATCGAGGCGCGCCAGCAGCACGCGGTATTGCTCCGCGGCCATCGACTCGGGCGCGACGAGGGCAACGAGGCGGCCCTCGTCCTGGTGGTTCGCGATGCTCCCGAGGGTCTGGGCTGGGACGGACATGGCGTGCTCCTCTCTCGTTCAGCGCTGGGCGCCGGCGCGGCGCGGTCCGATGCGCGGGATGGATGCCAGCACGGGGACGCCGAACGCGCTCGCGTCCTGCGGTCCCCGCAGGGAGCTGTCGAAGTACTCGGCGACGGCGGCGGCGAGCAGCGCGGCGCCGAGGGCGCACGCGATCGCGACGAGCGCGAGGCTGGCGCGGTTCGGGCCGGCCGGGCGCGACGGCGCGAAGGCCGCCTGCACGACGCGGAACAGGTTCGGCGCGTCCGCCGCGAGCAGGAGCTCGG
>DASWDS010000144.1:0-21256 GCA_036395165.1 Anaeromyxobacteraceae bacterium
TCGACGCGCTCGTCGAGGAGAAGCGCGACGTGGCGGTCATCGACTTCAAGTACGCCATGGCGCGCCCGGGCGCCGCCGAGCGGTACCGGCTGCAGCTCCTCGCCTACGCGCTCGCCGCGTCGCGGGCGCTGCCGGGCCGCCGCGTGACGGCGACCCTCCAGTTCCTGCGGGGCGGCTGCGCGGCGGTCGACCTGACGCCCCGCGCGGCCGAGCTGCGGACCTTCGAGCGCGAGGCGCCCCGCCTCGCGGCGGCCGCCCACGCGGGCGCGGACCTGTCGCGCACGCCCGCGCAGCTCGGCCGCTCCGAGGCGCGCTGCCGCGCGGAGGGGTGCGGGTACCTCGGCCGGTGCTTCGGCGCGCGAGGCGTCGCCCCCATCGCAGCCCTATGATCGGCGCCGTGCGCCGCGCGCTCACGCCCATGGCCCTCGCCGCCGCCGCGGCGCTCGCGCCTGCGGCTGCGTCGGCGCACCAGGCGGGCGTCTCGTACTCGGAGCTCACCATCGCGGGCAGCGCCGTCGACGGGCGGCTCCGGGTGGCGATCGCCGCTCATCGCCGCCTCGATCGTCTTCGTCGCGGGCGAGAACCTCTGGGCGCTCCGCCGCGGCGCGGGAGAGAGCGCGCGCGCCGGCGCCGGCGGCGGCGGTGGGCCGTGGCGTTCGCGTTCGGCCTCGTCCACGGGGTCGGGTTCGCGAGCGTGCTGCGCGAGCTGCACCTGCCTCGCGGCGGCCTCGCGGCGAGCCTCGTCGCCTTCAACCTCGGCGTCGAGACGGGTCAGATCGCGATCGTCGCGGTCGCGTTCCCGCTGCTCGCGCTCGCGCGGCGCAGCGTGGGGTTCGTGCCGCACGGCGTCCGCGCCGGGTCGCTCGCGATCGGCTGCCTCGGGCTCTTCTGGCTGGTCCAGCGCGCCGCCTGGCCATGACGGCGACGGCCCGCGCGGGGCTCACGGGTGACGGGTCGGGTTGCCGCCCGTCTCGACGGCGTCCTTGCCGAGGTTCTCACGGTGGTGGACGTCCTTCGTTCCCATCCCGAAGCGCGCGTCCGCCTCGGCGAACTCGCGCAGGACGTCGGTCGGGCTCTGATAGACGCGATCGGGGAGCGATTTCAGGAAGTTGATCGCGTCGAGCTCGAAGCCCGCCTCCGCTGCCGCCGTCGCGAGCTCGTCTCGTGAGATCGGATACTCGACCTGCGAGAGGAGCGCCGAGGGGCTCCTCTCGAGGGGTTCGCCGGTGCCACGCGCCATGAAAACCTCCCTTGAGGGCGGGTTCGTCGTGAGGATATACATTCGCCGCGTCGAGCTCGTTCGACGGTCGCGCCGCGTCGTTCCGACGCCCTCGCCCACGGAGACACGATGGAAACCAAAGTGACCGACCGCGTGAAGCAGATCCTGTCTTGGTATTCCTCCGACAGCCCAGGCACGCTCACCAACATCGCGCGCCTGCTCACGCACGGTCGCCTGGCGGGCACTGGCAAGCTCGTCATCTTGCCCGTCGACCAGGGCTTCGAGCACGGCCCCGCGCGCTCGTTCGCCCCGAACCCGGACGGCTACGATCCGCGCTACCACTTCCAGCTCGCGATCGACGCGGGCTGCAACGCGTACGCTGCGCCGCTCGGCTTCCTCGAGGCGGGCGCGGCCGAGTTCGCGGGGCAGGTGCCGCTCATCCTCAAGCTCAACAACTCGGACTCGCTGTCGAAGCTCGGTGGCGCGCCGATCTCCGCCGTGACGGCGTCCGTGAAGGACGCGGTCCGCCTCGGCTGCGTCGCGATCGGCTACACGATCTACCCCGGCTCCGACGCCCGGAACACGCAGCTCCAGGAGCTCCGTGAGCTCACGCTCGAGGCGAAGGAGGCCGGGCTCGCGGTCGTCGTGTGGAGCTATCCGCGCGGCGGCGGCATCTCGAAGGAAGGCGAGACCGCCGTCGACATTTGCGCCTACGCCGCGCAGATCGCGGCGCAAATGGGGGCGCACGTCATCAAGGTCAAGCCGCCGAAGGAGCTCGTCGAGCACCCGGAGGCCAAGAAGGTCTACGAGAAGCACAACATCCCGATCAAGACGCTGCCCGACCGCGTCCGCCACGTGGTGCAGAGCGCGTTCGGCGGCCGCCGCATCGTGATCTTCTCGGGCGGCGAGGCGAAGGGCACGGAGGACGTCCTGAAGGAGGTCCAGGGGATCAAGGACGGCGGCGCCTTCGGGTCCATCATGGGGCGCAACGCCTTCCAGCGTCCGAAGCAAGAGGCGCTGAAGCTGCTCGCGGACGTCATGAAGATCTACGCGTCCTGAGCGAGGGTTCGCGGGCGCGTACGCCCGAGCCATCCAGCATCCAGGATCTCAAATGGACGGCTGCCCCAAAGGGCAGCCGTCCCGCATTTCGGGCGCTGAGCACATTCGCCGCGATGCCCGACGCCCCCCGACGACGCGCTCGTGAACGTGGCCGCGCCGGCGCCTGGGGCAAACGAGTGACCCGCCGTGGGGACGACCGCGTGTCCTGCTCGGGAGCGCCCCACGCCCGCGCAGCGCGGCGCGGAGCGTACCGGGACCGAGCGTCAACGCGCTCGCCGCCGCTTTTTTTTCGCGCTGCTGCGGCCTTTTTCCCTTGCCACCCCTGGCAGGCGAGGTTTATACGGATTTACCTTTTGAATCGCGGATCTTGCGTGCGTCCTGACGCTCGCGCCGCGGCCGCCTGAGGCCCGCAACCGGGCCGAGGAAAACCGGAAATGCGCCTCTACCCGAAGGTGATCCCGACCATCGCTCGCGAGGTCATCCAGACCTTGATGCAGGACCAGGATGTCGAGATCGAGACGCTCCGCATCTCGGACGCCGAGATGGACATGGCCGCGATCATGAAGGAGTACCTCGCCGCCGAGGAGCGCGTGAACGCCGCGACCCGCGAGGCGCTCGAGCGGCGCGGGTACGATCACTCCCGGTTCAACCAGGTGAAGCGCGAGATGGCCGACGTCCGCGGCTTCAAGATGGGCGACGAGGGGATCGAGTACGTCATCGGCCAGATGATCGAGTTCCTCCTCATCTCGCGCAATGTCGAGGAGGTCTACACGGAGGACAACAGCCTCCGGAAGAAGATCTTCGGCATCTTCAAGAAGCACCTCGACGTCGACGAGGAGATCGACCGCGAGGCGCGCGCGCGCCTCAAGCACCTCCAGGAAGGCACGAGCGCCTGGGAGGTGGAGTACAACAAGACGATCGATCTGCTCCGCCGGTCGCGCGGTCTCATCTGATCGTAACGGGGGCTGCGCCCCCGCCCCGCCGGCAAAGCCGTGCGGGCGCGAAAGCGACCGCGCTCCCGATCGACCGCCCCACCCCGCAGGCGGGTCCCATGCGCCCTCGCGCGCGGCTTCGCCGCGTCCGCTCGGGCGCCCCGCCTCGGAGGGCTCCGCCCTCCCCGGCTTCGCCGGCTTGCCGGCCGTTTTCTTGACGTCCGATATCGGTCGCTTACGCTCGCCGCAACGGAGGTGCGGTGAAGGCGTCTGCGCGCGACTATCGGAGCATCCGAGGCTCGGCCGCGCTCGGGACCGCGCCCGTCGCCGGCGTCCCCGAGATCGCGCGCGCCGAGGCGCTCGCGCCCGGCGAGATGCGGCGCGTCTCCTTCCGCGGCGAGCTGCTCGGCGCCGCCCGCGTCCGGGCCCGCTACGCCGCGCTGCCGCTCGACGCCTTCGACCGCGCGGGCGAGGTGCTCGCCGCCGACGAGCAGGGCGCCTACTTCCAGCTCCTCCGGCTCGCCTACGGAGACGGCCGGAACTTCTGCCGCGTGGGGAAGAAGGACCTCCTGGCGCGGCTCGGGCTCTCCGAGCGCCGCCTCCACCGCGTCCTCGACGCGCTCGTGGCGAAGCGCTTCCTGCGGCCACTCCACCGCGACAACCACGGGACCCTCTGGCGCGTCTACCTTCCGCAGGAGGCGTTCGGGGAGCGCGTCGGCGACGACGTCCTGCTCGGCCGCGTGTCTGCGGCGCCGGCGGCGAGCGAGGGCGCGCCCGAAGCGCCCGTCGTGAAGCTGCATCCGCCGCCCGCTGGATCGGCGCAGCTCGCCGGTCTCGCCCGCCAGCTCGCTGAGGCGCGTGGCGCTCCCGCCGAGGTCGATGCGGCCGCCGCAGAGATCGCGGCGCTCGCGGCGGACGGCGCGAGCCCTCGCCAGATCGCCGCGTGCGTGGCAGCCACCGCGCGACGCGCCGCGGCCGCTGCGCCGCTCGAGAAAGGAGCCGCATCGTGAAGCGACTCGCCGTCGCCGTGGCGGAGGTCCCCATGGACCTGCCGCTCGCCACCACCCAGGACCTCGACGGTCTCCGGGGGCGCCTCGCCGGCGCTGGCGCGAGCGCCCAGGAGGCCGTGCTCGTCGACTTCCTCGAGGACGACCTGCGCGAGGCGGAGGGGGCCCTTGGGATCGTCACCGACTACGTAGGAAGCATCGAGAACGCGCTCCGCGACCCGCGCGCGGGGCGCCGCGACCTCCTCGCGCTCGCGCTCGGGGGCGGCCCCGTGGAGCAGATCGAGTACCTCTCGACGACGCTCGCGAGCCTGCGCCGCCGTCTGGCGCAGATCGCGGTGCGCCTACCCGGGGCCACGCTCTAGTTTAGGGTGCTTCGGACGCGGTCTAGTCCGCCGGCTGGACGGTCGGCTCGCCCGCGCGCGCCAGCTTCGCGCTCACCGGCCCGAGGTCGATCTCGCCGACCGCGGCGACGGGCAATCGGCGCTCGTCCTTGCTGAACCACAAGTGAACGTCGCGCGGCTTTCCGCCGGAGTCGGCGCGCGTCACGACCGCGTCCACCCGCACCGTGTCGAAGATGCCCGCGGCGGACTCGACGCGCTCGCTGCCCGCGGCGACGCTCCCGCGCAAGCGCCAGAAACGGCGGTTCGCGACGAGGTCGACGCAGATGGGCTTGCCCGGCTCCAGCCGGGCCGCGCGCAGGTAGAAGACCAGCGAGAGGAGGTCCAGCACGTCGCGCTGCCGGGTGAACGTGGTGGTGCCCTTCTTGTCGCCGAGGCTCCAGGCCATCGCGATCGGCCCCGGCCGGTCGAGGCGGCTGTCGGTGGTCTTCCGGACGCCGTCCTCCTCGGCGTCGTCCCGGTAGCGCTGCGGGCGGAGCGTGCGCGCGTCGACCCAGGAGAGCGCGTACCCCTTCACGCGACGCACCTTCGCGAACACGGACGTGTTGCGCAGGCGCGCCCGCAGGGGCAGCAGGGTGCCGCGCGAGATGGGTGGCTCGACGGCGAGCGTGAGCGAGCCCGCCTTGACGACGCCCATCACCTCGACGTCGAACGCGAGCGTCTCGCCCGGCCGGAAAGGCGGCGGCTCGTCGCGCAGCGGGGGGAGGCCGCACGCGGGCGCGGCGGAGATCGCGAGGGCCGCGAGTGGCGCGAGCGCGATCACGGGCCAGCCGTCAGCGAGCGGCGAACTGCCCGCCCGGGCGATACCCGGTCAAGGTGACCGTCACGCTGCCGACCGCGAAGTCCGCGCTCATCCGGACCGGGATGTGGCGGAGGTCGTTCGAGAGCCACATGTGCGAGTCGCGGTTCGTCTTGAACTTGTTCTTGAAGCCGAGCCGGACCTTGATCCGCAGCGTGTCGAAGTGGCCGGCGGGCGTGTCGACGGCCTCGTTCCCCTCGACGTCGGCGCGCAGCGTGAAGATGTCGGTGCCCGAGAAGACGGGGAACTCGAAGTGCGCGCCCGGCGCGAGCGTCTGCATCCGCAGGAACATGAGCGCGCTCGCGAGGTCGTGGACGTCGCGCGGCACGTCGTGCGTGCTCTCGTGCGCCTTGCCCTTGCGGATCACCTGCACCATGGCCTTGCCGTTCTCGCGGTCGAAGCGAGCGCGATCGGTGTGGCGATCGCCGACCTCGATGGCGTTCAGGTCCGAGCCGCGCGTCATCCGGGCGTCCGCGTCCCAGTACGAGACGTAGTGCTCGCGGATGTCGAGCAGCGTCGCGACGCCCTCCGTCTTCGCCTGGCAGATGACGGGCCACACCGCGCCCTCCGGCCGCCCGACGACCAGTCGCGCCTGCCCGGTCCGCATGTGGAGGTAGTCGATCGTGACGTCGATCTGCTCGCCCGGCGCGAACGGCACGGACGCCGCGGGGGCGACGACGGCGGCGGCTGACGCTTGCGGCGCGGTCGCCATCTCGGTGGCGGCCGCCATCCCGGTGGTCGCGGGAGGGGGGTCCTGTGGTGAGGGAGGGGCGTCGGCGGACGCCACCCATGGGCTGGCGACGAGGGTGACCGCGAGCGCGACCGGACGGAGCGACATGCCGAGCGAGACCTCCAAGGGCGACCGCGGCCGCCGTTCCGTTGTACCAGCACAGCAAGTCGGGTGCCACCGCGCGCCCCGGCCGCTCGCCGCACGTGATCGCGCCTCGCGGGGCGCAAGTGGCTCACGTCGGCGACACCTGTCGCATTCAGGCAACGCGGGCGCGGGCTTGCCTGTTCCCCGCCATGCGGTGCGCACGCCCGCCTACATGTGCGCCCGAGTACGCACCCCGTGCGCGCAGGGGCGCGGCTGGCGTAGAGTCGACGGCGATGCGCGGGAGGTGACCATGCCGTTCGATCCGCATGGGGCCGACGAGGACGATCTCGATCCGAAGGACGTCGGCGGGCGCGAACGCCGCTTCAAGGACTTCGACTGCCCCGTCTGCAACGCGAACAACCCGTACGACGACGCGTTCGGCGACGGCGACGAGATCCGCTGCTTCTACTGCGGCCAGGAGCTCGAGGTCAGCGTGACCGACGGCGGCCGCCTGAAGCTCCGCGAGACCTAGGTTTTCGTTGGGCGCGGCCCGAAGATCGCCGTCCCGACCCGCACCATCGTCGAGCCCTCCGCGATGGCGGCCTCGTAGTCGCCGCTCATGCCCATCGAGAGCTCGGGCAGGTCGAGGCCGAGCCCGTCGCGCAGCCCGCGCAGCGCGGCGAAGTGTGGGCGCGGATCGCCCTCGGCAGGCGGAATGCACATGAGCCCCCGCAGCGCGATCCCGGGCAGCTGCGCCACGGCCTGCGCGAGCGCCGGGACCTCCGCCGGGGCGCACCCCGACTTCGACGCCTCGCCCCCGACGTTCACCTCGAGCAGCACGCGCGTCGTCGCGCCCCGCGCGGTCGATCGTCGCGAGATCTCCTGCGCGAGCGCGAGCCGGTCGACGGTGTGCACCCACCCCACCTGGCCCGCCAGGTACTTCACCTTGTTCGTCTGGAGGGCGCCGATGAAGTGCCACACGAGCTCGCGCAGATCCGGGAGCGCCGCCGCCTTGTCGCGCCATTCTTGCGCGTAGTTCTCCCCGAAGTCGCGCTGCCCAGCCGCGTACGCCTCGCGGATGGCCTCCGCCGGCTGCGTCTTGGAGACGGCGACGAGCGTGACGCGCGCCGGGATGCGCGCGCGCACGGCGGCGAGGCGCTCCCCGATCGCGCTCACGGGCGCGCCCTCCACGGCAGCGCGAAGCCCAGGCGATCGAGCAGCGCCAGCGCCTCGGCGAGGGGCAGCCCGACCACGTTCGAGACGCTGCCGCGCAGCTCCTCGACGAACGCGCCGCCCGCGCCCTGGACGGCGTACGCGCCCGCCTTGTCGAGGGGCTCACCCGTCGCGACGTACCACGCGATCTGCGCCTCGGTGAGGCGGGCGAAGCGCACGGCGGTGGTCGCGGCCAGCACCTCCTCGCGGCCGTCGCGCCGCGCGCATACGCCGGTCACCACCTGGTGCGGGCGGCCGGAGAGCGCGCGCAGCATGCGACGCGCGTCGTCGCCGTCCGCGGGCTTCCCCAGGATGGCGCCGTCGAGCACGACCGCCGTGTCCGCGCCGAGCACCGTCTCGCCGGCCACCGCGCGCGCCTTCTCGCGCGCGACGCGCCGCACGTAGTCGTCCGCGGGCTCGCCCGCGAGCGGGGTCTCGTCCGCGTCCGCGGGGCGCACCTCGAGGCGGATCCCGAGCTGCTCGAGCAGCTCGCGCCGGCGCGGGCTCCGGGAGGCGAGGGTGAGCGTCATCGCCGCGATCGGCGCCGTGGGGTCCGCGGACCGGGAGTGCATTCGCTCTAGTCGAGATCGACGCTCGACGCGCGCACGTTGCCCTGCACGTAGGCGTCGTTCGTCTGCACCTTCGACTTCTTGCGCAGGTCCTCGACCCAGCCGCGCTCCAGCTCGGCCTCTCGCCGCAGCCTGAGGCGCGTCTCGACGTCGCCCTTCTTCTCGGCGAACCTGGCCGGGTCGGCGCGCGTCCGCTCCTTCACGCGGACCACGACGGCGGCTGCGGGCGTCTCGTAGACCTTCGGCAGCACCTGCCCGGCGCTCGCCTGGAGCGCATCGGCGAAGAGGTCCGGGGCGGGCCCGAGGCGCGGCACGTTGGGCGTGCCCGCGGCGGTGAACGACCCCGTGTCGTCCGGCTTGACCGGCTGTCCGCCGAGCTTCACCGGCTCGCCGCCCTTCTTCTTGGCCTTCGCGTCGTCCGCCGAGAGCGCCTCGGCGAAACCCTTGCCGGCCTGGAGCCGCTTCAGCGCGTCCTGCGCCTTGCGGGTGGCGAGCTGCTTCGCGAGATCGCCCTCGAGCAGGTCGCGGGCGATCTCGGGCTTGGCCTTCTCGAGCGGGACGACCTCGGGCTCCTGGACGGCCTCGACCTTGATGAGGTGCCAGCCGAACTGCGTCTTCACCGGGCCCGACAGCTCGCCCGGCTTCAGCTTGAACGCCGCCTCCTCGAACTGCTTCGCCATGACGCCCGGGCCGAAGAGGCCGAGATCGCCGCCGCGGCCCTTCGAGCCGGGGTCGTCCGACGCCTCGTCGGCGACGCGCGCGAAGTCCTCGCCCTTCTTGATGCGCTCCGCGAGAGCCTCGATCCGCTGGCGCGCCGAGTCCTGCGCCGCGCTGGCGGCCTTGTCGTCCGCCTTGACGAGGATGTGGCGGGCGTGGACGCGCTTCTTCTTGTCGAACCGCGCCTGGTTGTCCTTGTAGTACTGCTCGATGCGGGGTCCGTTCTTCGAGATGAAGTCCTTCACCTCGGCGTCGCTCGCCTTCACGTCGGCGCGCGCGAGCGAGAAGGGGAAGCGCGCGAGCTCGAGCGAGACCTTGTCGTTGTCCGCGAGCCAGGCGTCGCGCACCTCGTCGTCGGACACCTTCGCGGTGTCGCGCAGGAGCGCCATCATCTTCTGGTAGGCGAGGTCGCGGCGCATCCGCTCCTCGAACTTGCCCGGCGTGCCGTACGCGTTCGTGACGGCGCGCTTGTAGAGCTCCATGTCGAAGTGGCCGTCGGTCTGGAAGCTCGGCAGCGCCTTGATGGCGGCGGCGACCTCGTCGTCCGTCACGACGATGCCCTGACGGCGCGACTCCTGCTCGACGAGCTCCCGCTGGACGATCTGGTCCATCGCCATCTGCCGGAGCCGGAGCTGGAGCAGGCCCGAGGTGTCGCCGGCGCCCTGCTGCTGGTAGATCTTGAGGAGCTGCCCATACTGCTGGTCGAAGTCGGAGGGCGGCACCGCCTCGCCGTTCACCTTCGCCGCCCACGTCTCCGTCGCGCCGCCACCGCCGGTGCAGCCCTTCGAGCCAGGCCCGAAGGAGACGACGAAGACGACGATGATGATGCCAAAGAGGACATAGGTGAGGACGCTGCGGGAGTTCGCCCTCAAGGTGTCGAGCATGGAACGGTGCTCCGGATTGTTGAACGCGGCGACACGGTGGGCGTCGCCCGTCTGAAAGGTTGTGTACCCTAGCCGAGATGGGCTAAAATGCAAGGGTTTTTGGGAATGCGGGGCGCGGACGGCCTCGGGCTGGAGCCGGTGTGGTCGGACTGCTGAAGCGCTACCGCGAGCTCATCCTCGTCGCCGTGCTGCTCGTGCTGCCGCTGGGCGTCTACTTCGCCCACGCCAAGCACCCGAGTGAGCGATCGCGCCTGGATCGGGTGATCCTGGCGGTCACGTTTCCCCTCCAGAAGGCGCTCTCCTGGACCATCACCGGCTCGCTCGACCTCTGGTACGGGTACGTCGCCCTCCGTCACGCGCACGAGCGCGCCGTGGCGCTGCAGCACGACGTGGACCTCCTCGAGCTCGACCGCGCCGATCTGAGGAAGACGAGGGAGGAGAACGAGCGCCTCCGGCAGCTCCTCGCGTTCGCAGAGGAGGGCCCGGAGCGGCGCGTCCTCGGCGCGCGCGTCATCGGCGCGCGGCTCGATCCGAAGGGCCTCCAGCTCGTCACGATCGACCGCGGCTCGAGCGCCGGCGTCGCGCGGATGATGCCGGTCGTCGTCGGCCATGGCGTCGTGGGGCGCGTCCACGCGGTGACCGGCTCCACGGCGGACGTCCTCCTGCTCTCGGACCGCAACAGCTCGGTCGCCGTGCGCGTCGACCGCACCCGCGCGCGCGCGAACGTCCGCGGCACGGGCTCCCCCGACCTGTGCCGGCTCGAGTACGCGCTGCGCTCGGACGACATGATGGAGGGCGATCTCCTGGTCACCTCCGGCACCGACGGCGTCTTCCCGCGCGGGCTCGCGGTGGGGAAGCTGACGGGGCTGAAGCGCAGCGGGCAGGGCCTCTACCAGCGCGCGGACGTCACCCCGGCCGTCGACGCCACCAAGATCGAGGAGGTGCTGGTGGTGACGAGCGGCGAGCGCCGCCCGGAGGTGGCGCCGCAGGCCGCGGCGGTCGCGCCCGCGGCGGAGGCCGGAGCGAAGCCGTGAGGCCGGTCATCGCGTTCGCGTTCGCGCTCGTGCTGTCGGCGATGCAGGCGGCGCTCCTGCACCACCTCGGCGGCGGCGCCGTCTCGCTCGCGCTGGCGCTGCCGGTGGTCGTGTACCTCGGGCTCCACGCCGGGAACGTGGACGGCGCGGTCGGCGCGGCGGCGGTGGGGTACGTCCTCGACCTCATGGCCGGCGGTCCGAAGGGGCTCATGACCTTCCTCGCGGTGGCGCTCTTCCTCTCCAGCCGCCTCGCGGGCGCGGCGCTCTCGGTGCAGGGCAAGACCGGGTTCGCCGTGCTCTCCGGCGCCGGGACGTTCCTCTACGGCTTCGCGGCGCTCCTCCTCACGCGCGCGGTCTCGCCGGCGGAGAGCGCGCCCGGGTTCGCCCTCCTCGGTCGGATGCTGGTCGAGGCGCTCCTCACCGGCGCGGTCTCGCCGCTCGTGCTCATCGCGATCCGGCGCGTGGACGGCCTCTTCGCGTCGCGCGAGGAGCCGGGGCTCCTGCGATGAGCTTGATCGGCGTCTCCCCGCCTGCGGCGCCCGGCGCCTCGCAGAAGGACCTCCGGCCGCGCACCTACTGGATGGCGGCCGTCGCGTCGCTCGCCTTCCTCGTGCTGGCGGTCCGGCTCTACCAGCTCCAGATCCTGCGCGGCGACGAGTACAAGGAGCGCGCCGACGAGAACTTCGTGAAGGAGCTGCGCGTCCCGGCCGACCGCGGCTTCATCCTCGACCGGAACCACCGCATCCTCGTCGACTCGCGGCCCTCCTACGACGTGACGCTCACGCCGTACTTCTGCGGGAAGCAGTGCGACGACATCCTGTCGCAGCTCGCCACGCTGCTCTCGCTCTCGCAGGACGAGGTGGAGCGCGCCGAGGACCGGCTCCACGACGCGCGCGGCCTCGAGCGCTTCCGCCCGTTCACCGTCAAGGTGGACATCGCGCGGGAGGAGCTCGACATCGTCGAGGCGAACCGCGTGCCGGGCGCGCTCTCGGGCGTGGACGTCATCCCGGCCCCGCACCGGAGCTACCGCTACGGCTCGTGGGGCAGCCACCTCTTCGGCTACATGAACGAGGTCGGCGCCGACGAGCTCAAGAAGGCGAACGAGGAGATCGAGCAGCGCTCGGACGGGCAGCTGCCATACCAGCTCGGCGACTACATCGGCCGGCGCGGTCTCGAGAAGCGATGGGAGTCGCGGCTGCGCGGCGTCGACGGGCGCCGGCGCGTGGTGGTGGACGCGAAGGGCAACGCGAAGGGCGGCGAGCTCGAGGACCTCATCCCGGAGGGACAGCGCTTCGAGCCGTCGCGTCCCGGCCAGAACCTCGTCCTCTCCATCGACTGGCGGCTCCAGGAGTTCGCCGAGAAGATGTTCCCCGCCACCGCCGGCTCGGTCCTCGCGATGGACGCGAAGACGGGCTTCCTGCTCGCGCTCGTCGATCGCCCGGCGCCCGATCCCAACAAGCTGTCCGGCCGCATCACGCGCGCGGAGCTTCAGGCGATCCGCACCGATCCGCTCCGCCCGGAGCTCTTCCGCGCCATCCAGGAGCACTACCACCCGGGCTCGACGTTCAAGGTCGTGACCTCGATCGCGGCCCTCGAGGAGGGCGTGCTGAAGCCTGGCGGCACCATCTACTGCCCCGGTCACTACACGCTCGGCCGGCACCGCTGGCGGTGCGACAAGGAGCGGGGGCACGGCTCGGTCGATCTCGAGCACGCGCTCGGTGCCTCCTGCGACGTCTTCTACTACTCGCTCGGCGACCGGCTCGGCGCGGACCGGATCTCGAAGTGGGCCTCCCTGCTCGGGCTCGGCAAGCCGACCGGCTTCGATCTGGGCGGCGAGATCTCGGGCGTGAACCCCGACGAGGCCTGGCACGACAAGCACATCCCGGGCGGCTTCCAGCATGGCATGTCGCTCAACCTCGCCATCGGGCAGGGCGACGTGAACGTGACGCCCATGCAGCAGGTCGTGCTGTACGGCGCGCTCGCGTCGGGCATCGTGTGGAGGCCGCAGGTGGTGCAGCGGATCGAGGACCCGAACGGTGAGACGGTGCAGGAGTTCGGCCCGATCGAGCGCGGGCGGCTGCCCATCAAGAAGGAGACGCGCGAGCAGGTGATGAAGGGGCTCATGGCGGCGGTGAACGAGCCCTTCGGGACGGCGTACGGCTCGCGGCTGAAGGACATCGTCGTCGACGGCGAGCCGGTGAAGATGGCGGGGAAGACCGGCACGGCGCAGGTGGTGAAGCTCGGCGCCAAGCGCCTCAAGGCCGCGCAGGTGTCCTACTTCGAGCGGGACCACGCGTGGTTCGCGTCGTTCGCGCCGGCCGAGGATCCGGAGATCGTGGTCCTCGTGCTGAACGAGCACTCGGGGTTCGGCTCGTCCAACGCCGCGCCGACGGCGGCCGCCGTCGTGCGGTACTTCTTCGAGCTCAAGCGCGCCGACGCGCTCGAGCGCGCCGGCGTGCCGGTCGGCCCGCCGCCGCCGCCGGGCGTGCCGCACGGCGACAAGGCGCCGCCGGTACGCGCGGTGCCGCGCACGCTCGACCAGCCCGCGCCGGTGCCCGGGGCCGAAGGAGAGAAGCGTGGCGCTTGACCTGTCCTTGCCGCGCGCGGGGCTGCCCTCCTCGCAGCGGCGCGCCTTCAGCCACTACCCGTGGCACGTCGCCTTCCTGGTGGCGGGCATCGCCGCCCTCGGCGTGTGGAACCTCGCCTCGGCGTCGCGCAGCGCGCAGGCGCCGCTGTGGATGTCCCAGCTCTCGATGTCCCAGCTCTCCTGGATGGGCGCGGGCGCGGCGATCGCGCTCGGGATCGGGCTCGTCGACTACCGCCGCTTCATGCGCGGCGCGTACGTCTTCTACGCCGTCGTCCTCGTGCTCCTCGTGGCCGTGCTCCTGAAGGGCCGCGTCATCATGGGCGCCCGGCGCTGGCTGACCTTCGGGCCCGTGAACTTCCAGCCGTCGGAGCTCGCCAAGATCGCGGTCGCCCTCGCGCTCGCGCGCTGGTTCCACATGGACGCCGGGAAGCGCAAGGACGGCTACGGCCTCCTCGGGCTGGCGGTGCCCGCCGCGATGACGCTCGTCCCGGCCCTGCTCGTGCTGAAGCAGCCCGACCTCGGCACCGCGCTCATCGTCGTCGCCGTCGGCGCGACCATGATCCTCTTCGCGCGCGTGCGCTGGCAGGCGCTCGTGGCGGTGGGGGTGGTCGTCGTGGCGGGCGCCGTCTTCGCGTACCCGCACCTCAAGCCGTACCAGCGGAAGCGCGTCGAGACCTTCCTCAACCCCGAGGGCGACGTGCTCGGCGCGGGGTACCACGCCACGCAGTCCATGATCGCGGTGGGCTCGGGGCAGGGGCTCGGGAAGGGGTGGGGACAGGGAACGCAGACGCTCCTGTCGTTCCTGCCCGAGCAGCACACGGACTTCATCTTCTCCGTCTGGGCGGAGGAGCACGGGTTCGTGGGCTGCCTCCTGCTGCTCGCGCTCTACTACGCGCTCATCGTCTCGGCCCTCGGGATCGCGGGCGACGCGCGCGATCGCTTCGGCCACTTCCTGGCGATCGGCGTGACGGGGATGCTCTTCTGGCACGCCTTCATCAACATGGGGATGGTCACCGGGCTCGTCCCGGTGGTCGGCGTGACCCTCCCGCTCATGAGCTACGGCGGGTCGTCGGTGATGGCCGTCATGATCGGCATCGGCCTCCTGAACAACGTCGCGATGCGACGGTTCGTGAACTAGAGGCAAGAAACACGGCGGCCGGGACACTCGCGTGCCCCGGCCGCGTCGAAGAGTGGGTGGCGAGTGGGCTAGACGACGACCTTCTTCACCGCGTCGACGAGCTTCGACTTCGGGACCGCGCCGATGATGGTGTCGACCACGCGGCCGCCCTTGAAGACGAGCAGGGTGGGGATCGAGCGGATGCCGTACTTCTGCGGGACCTGCTGGTGGTTGTCGATGTCGAGCTTGCCGACCTTGATCTTCCCCTTGTACTCGCGGGCGATCTCGTCCACGTGGGGCGCGATGGCCTTGCAGGGGCCGCACCACGTTGCCCAGAAGTCCACCAGCACCGGGGTGTCGCTCTTCAGGACCTCCTGATCGAAGGTCCCGTCCTCGAGGGTGACGACGTCGCTGGATGCCATCCGCGTTGTTTAATCCACGTGCGCAGCCCTGGCAAGCGGCGCGGCAAGCATGCTAACGTCCCGGCTTCGCGCGCACTTTCGTCGCGCCGTCGAAACGAGGCCGCGATGTCGGGGCTCTTGTTCGTCTCCCAGGCGATGCTCGAGACCTGGGCCGAGCAGGGAAAGATCGAGTTCCAGGGCGACGTGATGACCCTGCTCTCGGGAGACGGGCACGGGAGGAGCTATGCGCTCGAGCCGGCCGTCCGTTTCCTGAAGCTCCTCGGCGCGGAGCAGGACCCGAACGCGCTGCTCGCGAAGGTGAAGTCGGCCCGGCAGCTGCGCGAGCTCGGCGCCGAGCACCTCGACGACTCCGTCATCGTCGGGGACGTCGCCTACGAGGTGCAGCCCGGGTTCCTCGCCGAGGTGGCGGCCCTCCAGGCGGCCGCCTCGCGCGCCCAGGCGCCGCGGGAGCCGGCGCCGCCCGTGACATCCCCTGCCGCGGGTCCGCGGGCGCACGCGACGCCGCTGCCACGGCAGCTCGAGGACAAGCGGCAGGAGGCGGAGGCGCTCGCCCGATTCCTGCTGGAGAATCTGTCATGATCCCCGATTGTTCGATGGGGGCGCGCGTCGAGGCGAACGGAAAGGTTGCGCCTGGCGGGGGAGCTGGCGTAGGGACGTCGGGCGCGGCGAGGCCACGCGGGAGAACCACACGTTCATGAGCGTCACCATCCTGAGGCTCGCGGCGGCGCTGTACGCGATCGGCGCCGGCGCCTACATCCTGTACTTCGCGCGGCCGCGGCACGTCCGCGCCGCGAGCGTCGGGCAGGGCCTCGTGCTCGCCGCCTTCCTCGTGCACGCCGTCTCGATCGGCGTCGCGTGCGCCGAGTTCGGCGGGACGGAGTTCTTCAACCTGCGCGGCGGCTTCGGGATGCTCGCCTGGATCGCCGCCGGGGCGTTCCTGCTGCTGCAGCGCTTCTACAAGCTCCCGTCGGTGGGCGCCTTCGTCCTGCCGCTCGTCCTCGTCTCGGTGCTGCCCGGGATCTTCTGGGTGGGCCCGAACGCGCGCTGGGCGATCCCCCAGTCCATCCGCGGTCCTTCGCTCACGGTGCACATCGCGTCGGCCACCGGCGGCGTCGCGCTGTTCGGGTTCGCCTTCGGCGTCGCGCTCATGTACCTCCTGCAGGAGCGCGAGGTGAAGGGGAAGCACTTCGGCGCGCTCTTCTCGCGGCTCCCCTCGCTGGACGCGCTCGACCGGCTCAACCAGCGCCTCGTCCGCTCCGGGTTCGTGATCTACAGCGTCGCGCTCGTGACCGGGGCGCTCGTGGCGAAGAAGGCCTGGGGCAGCTCCTGGAGCTGGGATCCGCAGCAGATCGCGTCGCTCGTCGTCTGGCTCCTCTACGGCGCCATGGTCCAGCTCCGGCACATCGGCGTGCACGGGCGCAGGTACGCGCTCCTCACGCTCGCCGGGTTCGCGCTCGTCCTCACCTCGATGATCGCGATGGGCGCGGTGCCCAACGTGACCCGCCACGGAGGCACCTTCCAGTGAGCGAGGTCTTCCTCGTCGGCCTGTCGCACCACTCCGCGCCCATCGCCGTGCGCGAGCAGGTCGCGCTCGCGGGCGAGGTCCTGAAGGGCGCGCTCGCCGAGCTGCGCGCCCGCGACGGCGTGCAGGAGGCGATGGTGATCTCCACCTGCAACCGCGTCGAGGTCGTCGTGCTCGCCGCGACCGCCGACCCGGCGCGCCGCTTCTTCCTCGATCGGGCTCGCGACGCGGACGGCCACCTGTACGAGCGGCACGGGCCGGAGGCGGTGCGGCACCTCTTCCGCGTCGCGTCGAGCCTCGACTCGATGGTCCTCGGCGAGCAGCAGATCCTGGGGCAGGTGAAGGAGGCGTATGGCCTCGCCAGCTCCGCCCAGGCGGCGGGCGCGTTCATCTCGCGCCTGTGCAACCGCGCCTTCGCGACCGCCAAGCGCGTCCGCAACGAGACGGACATCGGCCGCGGCGCGAGCTCGGTCTCGCAGGTGGCGGTCGAGCTCGTCGCGAAGATCTTCGGCGATCTGAAGGGCCGCGCCGTCCTCCTCGTCGGCGCCGGCAAGATGGGCGCGCTCTCCGCGAAGGCGCTCGCCTCGCTCGGCGCGGACCGCATCCTCGTCACGAACCGCTCGCCGGAGCGCGCCCGCGCGCTCGCAGAGCAGACCGGCGGCCACTCGCGCGACTGGAGCGAGCTCGCGCAGCTGCTCGTGGAGGCGGACGTCGTCATCGTCTCGACGGGCGCGCCGACCTACGTCGTGACCCCCGAGATCCTGCACGCGACCATGAAGGCGCGCCGGCAGCGCTCGGCGTGCTTCATCGACCTGGCGGTGCCGCGCAACGTCGATCCCCGCTGCGCGGACCTCGAGAACGTCTTCGCGTACGACATGGACGACCTCCAGCGCGTCGTCCACCAGACGAAGAGCGCGCGCGCCGAGGAGGCCATCCGCGCCGAGGCCATCGTGGAGGCCGAGATGATGGCCTTCTTCGCCGAGCGTGAGGCGCGCGCCGCCCTGCCGGTGCTGGCCGCGCTGCGGCGCCGCGCCGAGGAGATCGCCCTCGCCGAGGCGGAGAGGACGCTCGCGCAGGTGGGCGGCAAGCTCGACGAGAAGGGCCGGAAGAGCGTCGAGGCCATGGCGCGCGCGATCGTGAACAAGCTCCTCCACCGACCGACCGCCCGCCTGAAGGAGGCGGCGTCCTCGGGCGACAGCGCGCTGCCCGGCGCCGCCGCGGAGCTCTTCGGCATCGAGAACGACCCGCCCGAGCGCGCCGACGAGGCGCCGGCCGGGACCCCCGCGCCCATCGTGGCGCTTTCGGAGAAGAGATGATCCGCATCGCGACCCGCCGCAGCCCCCTCGCCAAGTGGCAGGCGAACCACGTCGCGGACCTGCTCCGCGCGCGCGAGCCGGGGGTCGAGGTCCGCCTGCACGAGCTCGTCACGAAGGGCGACAAGATCCTCGACGTCGCGCTCGCGCGCGTCGGCGGCAAGGGGCTCTTCGTGAAGGAGATCGAGGACGCGCTCCTCGCCGGCGACGCCGAGATCGCCGTCCACTCCATGAAGGACCTGCCGGCCATCCTGGCGGAGGGGCTCGTGGTGGGCGCCGTGCCCGAGCGCGAGGACCCACGCGATGCGCTCTGCTCGCCGAAGCACGGGACGCTCGCGGCGCTGCCCCGCGGCGCGAGGGTCGGCACCTCCAGCCTCCGCCGCGCCGCGCAGCTGAAGGCGCTCCGGCCCGACCTCCAGATCGAGATGGTCCGCGGGAACGTCGAGACGCGGCTGCGCAAGGCATCGGAGGGGCTCGACGCCGTGGTGCTCGCCTACGCCGGGTTGCGCCGCCTCGGCCTCGCCGGACACGCGACCCAGGTCTTCGACCCCTCCGAGATGCTGCCCGCCGTCGCCCAGGGCGCGCTCGCGCTCGAGGCGCGCGGCGCCGACGCCGCCACGCTGGCGCGCCTCGCGCCGCTCGACCACGCGCCGACACGCCAGCGCGTCGACGCCGAGCGCGGACTGCTGCGCCGCCTCGAGGGCGGGTGCCAGGTGCCCATCGCGGCGCACGCCACCGTGAAGGACGGACGGGTGGAGCTGCGCGCGCTCGTCGCCTCGCTCGACGGCGCGCGCGTCATCCGCGGTGAGCGGAGCGGCCCGGGCGCGGAGGCGCGCGCGCTCGGGGAGGCGCTCGGCGAGGAGCTGCTCTCGAAGGGCGCCGCCGAGATCCTGAGGGAGCTCGAGGACGTGGGGCCCGACGTCCGCGAGACCTGACGTGACCCTGATGGCGCCGTCGCTCGCCGGCCGCCGCGTCGCCGTCACGCGCGCGAAGAGCGGCGACGACGCGCTCACGGCTCGCCTCGTCGAGCTGGGCGCGGAGGTGCTGGAGGCGCCCGCCATCGTCGTCGTGCCGCCCGCCTCGTTCGAGGCGCTCGACCGCGCCCTGCGCGACCTCGCGCGGACGGACTGGATCGCCTTCGCGAGCGCGAACGCCGTGGAGCGGACGGTCGCGCGCGCGATCGACCTCGGGCTCGCGCGCGCCGCGCTCGCGCGCCCGCGCCTCGCGGCGGTGGGCGCCGCGACGGGCGCGAAGGTCGAGGCGCTGCTGCGCGCGCCCGACCTCGTGCCGGCGGAGGCGCACGGCGCGGCGCTCGCGGCCTCCCTGCGCGATCAGGTGCGTGGGCGCCGGGTGCTCGTGCCGCGGGCCGAGGAGGGCCGCCCCGAGCTCGTGGAGGGGCTCGTGGCCGCCGGCGCCGAGGTGGTCGCGCCCGTTGCCTACCGCACGGCGGCGGCGCCGCCCGAGGCGCTGGCGCCGCTCGGCGACGCGCTCGAGGCGGGCGCCGTCGACGCCGTCGCGTTCGCCTCTCCCTCCGCGGTCCGCAGCGTCGTCGCGGCGCTGGGGCCGCGCGCGGGGCTCCTCGGGCGCGCCGCGCTGGCCGCGATCGGCCCCACCACGGCGGCGGAGCTTCGCACCCGCGGTCTCGCCGTCGCGGTGCAGCCGGCGAGGTCCTCCGGGGCGGCGCTCGCGGAGGCGCTCGCGGCGTACCTCGCGGATCCGCAGGGCTTCCGCTCCGCGTGACGCGGTGCGGTACGGGAGCCGTCTCGTCCGTACCCGCCACGACAGGGTGTGGCGTAGTGACCTACCCGAAAGCACGGCGTATGCTTGCAGCGACGCTCTCCACTTGAGCGCGGCGCCTGCCGGGCCGGTCGTTCGGACCAGCGCCGCGTCCGAGAGGTCCCGTGAACGACGCCGTCGGCATGGCGGAAGACGACGCGGTTGGCCGCGCCGGAAGGGCGTGGCGTCTGCTCCTGGGTCGCGCCGATGCGCCGCTCGCGGTGCGGTACGCCATCGCCGCGGCCCTCGCGCTCGCCGCCCTCGCGGGCGGGCTGTTCCTGCGCGGGAACCTCCACGGGTACCGCGTGCTGCTCTACAGCGCGGCGGTGTGCCTGGCGGCGCTCCGCGGCGGCGTGGGCCCGGGCCTGGCGGCGCTCGCCACGTGCGCGCTCGCCTACCGGGCGTCGACCGGCGCTTTCGGCTCCTCGGCCTGGCTCGAGGAGCCCGATCCCATCCACCGCCTGCTCTTCTTCGTCGCGTTCGCGGCGCTCGGCGTATGGGTCGCGAGCTCGCTGCGCCAGGGCTACCGCCACATGCTGGTGCGCCGGAAGACCGCCGAGGCGCGCGCGGACGCCCAGCGGATCGCGGCCGAGCTCGGGGTCCGGGCGCTGGCCGAGAGCGACGTGGACGCGCTGCTCGGGGAGACGCTGGCGGCGGTGAAGCAGGCGCTCCGCTGTGACGCCGTGACGCTGCTCGAGCTGCAGCCCGACGGGAACGCCCTGCGCCTGCGCGACGTCGCGGGCTTGGGGCGCGATCTCGTCGGACGCCTCTTCGGCCCCGCCGAGGCGCCGCTCGCCTTCGCCGCCCTCGTCGCGCGCGAGCCGGTGGTCGTCCACGACCTCACGGCCGGAGGCCCGCTCGCGTCGCCGGTGCTCGTCGAGAGAGGCGCCGTCTCGAGCGTGGTCGCGCCCATCGTCGCGCCGGGCCCCGGAGGGCGGTCGTTCGGCGTGCTCGGTGCCCACACCACGGTGCGGCGGCGCTTCACCGCCGACGAGACCTCCTTCCTGCAGACCGCGGCGAACGTGGTCGGCACGGCGGTGGTGCGGCTGCGCTCGGAGGAGCGGGTCCGGCGCGCGCTCGCCTCGGAGCGGTTCCTCGCGGACGCGAGCCGGCAGCTGGCGCTCTCGATCGACTGGCAGCAGACGGTCGCGCGCGTCGCGAAGCTGGCCGTGCCCTTCCTCGGGGACTGGGCGCTCGTGGTGGTGATCGGCCCGGATGGCCAGCCGCGGAGCATCGTCGCGGAGGCGGCCGAGCCGGCGCGCGCCGCCGCGGCGCGCGAGCTGCTCGACCGCTATCCCATCGACCTCTCCGCCTCGCACGGCGTGGGGCGCATCCTGCGCACCGGCGCGCCCGAGCTGATGACGGAGATCGGGCCCGAGGCGTTCGTCGGCGATGACGGCGGCCACGGCAGCGAGGTGCGCCGCGAGATCCTGCGCCGGCTGGGCATGCGCTCCTACATCGGCGCGCCGCTCGCGATCGGCGAGCGCGTGCTGGGCGCGGTCGCCTTCGGCATCTCGGTCGGGCCGCGGCGCTTCGGGCCGGAGGACCTGGCCGTGGCGCAGGCGCTCGCGCAGCGCTGCGCCGTCGCGCTCGAGAACGCGAGCCTCTACCGCGCGGCGCAGGACGCGACACGCGTCCGCGAGGAGGTGCTGGCGGTCGTCTCACACGACCTCAAGACGCCGCTCGGCGCGCTGCTCATGGGGGCGCAGATGGTCGAGCGGCTCTCGCCTGGCGGACCGGCAGGGGACGACCTGCGGCGCGCCGCAGCCTCGGTCCGCCGGACCGCCGAGCGCATGGGGCGGCTCATCCACGACCTGGTGGACGTGGCGAGCATCGAGGCGGGCCGGTTCTCGGTGCGCCTCGCGGAGTGCGACG
>DASWDS010000145.1:0-9865 GCA_036395165.1 Anaeromyxobacteraceae bacterium
CGCGCCCGCGCCGGCCCCGGCCACGAGCGCCGCCCCCGAGGAGGTCTCGATCTCGAAGGTCATGGCGGACGAGCGCACGAACAAGCTCGTCGTGATCGCCGACGACAAGAGCTTCCAGCGCATCAAGGACCTCGTCGACCAGCTCGACCTGCCCACCGCCGGCGAGGGGCAGATACACGTCCTCTTCATGAAGAACGCCGCCGCCGAAGACCTGGCGCAGACGCTCTCGGCGCTGGCGCAGGGGCAGAGCTCGACGCGGCGGCAGACCACCGGCGCGCCCGCCGGGGTCGCGCAGCCGTTCCAGCCAGTCCAGGCGCCCGCCGCGGCGGCCGCCGGCGCGGGCGGCGCCACGACCGCAGCGCTGTTCGCCGGCGAGGTGAAGGTCACGGCGGACAAGGTCGCGAACGCCCTGCTCGTGCTCGCCAGCGGCTCCGACTTCGCCACCATCCAGCGGCTCGTCGAGAAGCTCGACCGGCCGCGGCGCCAGGTCTTCGTCGAGGCGGTCATCCTCGAGGTGAACCTGCAGGACGAGAACCAATTCGGCGTCTCGATGCACACCGCCCTCCCCTACAAGACGGCGGACGGCACGGGCTTCATCCCGCTCGGCTCCGAGACGGGGCGCATCAACTCGCTCGACGTGTCGAGCCTCATCAAGCTGGGTGGCTTCCTCACGGGCCTCGTCGGCCCCATCTCCGCGCAGCTGAAGGACGTCTTCCCCATCTCGAGCCTCTCCATCCTGGTGCAGGCGCTCCAGACGAGCTCCGACGTGAACGTCATCTCGACGCCGCACATCCTCGCGACCGACAACGAGGACGCCGAGATCACGGTCGGCCAGAACGTCCCGTTCCAGGCCGGCTTCTCCCCGGGCGGCCTGAACCTCGGCACCACCACCGGCACGTCCACGACGACCGGCTCGAACGTCGGCGGCTTCGGCTCCCTGCTGGGCGGCCTCGGCGGCCTCGGCTCGTTCTTCGCGCCCATCCAGCGCCAGAACGTGGAGCTGCGCCTGCGCATCAAGCCGCAGATCACGGAGGGCGACAACGTCCGCCTGCAGCTCGACGAGCAGACGGAGGAGATCGCGAGCAAGGACCCGCAGCTCGGCCCGACCACCGCCAAGCGCACCGTGAAGACGAACATCTCGGTGAAGGACCAGAGCACCATCGTGATCGGTGGACTGATCCAGGAGCGCACCATCGCGTCGGTCCACAAGACGCCGCTGCTGGGCGACATCCCGGTGCTGGGCTGGCTCTTCCGCGACAGCGTCACGACGAAGACGAAGACGAATCTCCTCCTCTTCCTCACGCCGTACATCATTCACGATCAGTCCGACTACCGGCGCATCTACGAGCGGAAGCGGCGCGAGCAGCAGGAGTTCATCGACCAGTTCTACGGGCACGGTCCGGGCTACGACGTCCACATCGACTACGCGCGCAAGACGGGCCCCTACACGAAGCTGCGCAAGGACGTCGAGGCGGAGTCGCTCAAGCTCGAGAACGGCGGCCCGGGCGCCCCCGGCGAGGGCTCGACGTCCCCGCGCGGCCGCGGCGCGCCACCGCCCGAGCCCGGCCGCGAGGCGCCGCCTGCGACGCCTCCCTCCGGCCCTCGGCCCGAGGGCCAGCCTCCCGCGCCGGAGGGCGCGCCGGAGGGCGGGGCGGTGCCGGTCCCCGCGCCCGGGGCCCTTCCCCGCGCCCAGGGCGCGTGAATGAGCGCGCGTCGCGAGGTGTTTCACTAGGTTCCGCCATGCCCGACTCCATCCCGACCACCGCCCCCGTGGCCCCGCGCCCGCTCGCGACCGCGACGCCCGCCGCTGCCCTGTGCGGTCTCCCGCTCGGGGAGATCCTCGTCCACACGGCCGGGCTCGCGCCCGAGAAGGTCGAGGAGGCGCTCGCCGCCCAGCGGGGCGACCAGGCAGGCGTGCGCGTGGGCGAGATCCTGGTCCGCATGAAGGCGGCCTCCGAGGAGGACGTGCTGCGGGCGCTCGCCGCCCAGCTCGACCTCCCCTTCGTCGTGCGCGTAGACGCCGAGGAGGCGTCGGCCGACCTCGCGAAGAAGGTCCCCATCAACTTCGCGAAGACCGCGAAGGTGCTCCCCATCGGGCCGGCGGAAGACGGCGCGACGCGCGTCGTGGTCGCCGATCCGCTCGACACCGCCGCCCTCGACAACCTCGCCATCCTGCTCGGCACGCGCGTCGAGCCGACGCTCGCGACGGCGCAGGCCGTGCTCGACGCGATCAACACCGTGTACGACCGCGCGTCGGACGAGCACGACAAGATCATGGAGGGCCTCGAGACGGAGGACCTCGAGAGCGTCGCGCACGAGCTCGAGGAGCCGACCGACCTCCTGGAGGCCGACGACGAAGCGCCCATCATCCGCCTCGTGAACTCGCTCCTCTTCCGCGCCGTGAAGGAGCGGGCGAGCGACATCCACATCAACCCCGAGGAGCGCGACCTCACCGTCCGCTATCGCATCGACGGCGAGCTGCGCGAGGTGATCCGGCCGCCGAAGCGCATCCAGGCCGCGCTCGCCAGCCGCATCAAGATCATGGGCGGGCTCAACATCGCCGAGAAGCGCCTCCCGCAGGACGGGCGCATCCGCATCAAGATCGCCGGCAAGGACGTGGACATCCGGCTCTCGACCGTGCCCACCTCGCACGGCGAGCGCATCGTGATGCGCCTCCTCGACAAGTCGAACGTGCTCCTCGACCTCGAGTCGATCGGCTTCGAGCCGTGGCAGCTCCGCATCATGGACACGCTCATCACGCGGTCCCACGGCATCGTCCTCGTCACCGGCCCGACCGGCTCCGGCAAGACCACCACGCTCTACGCCGCGCTCTCGAAGATCAACTCGCCGAACCTGAACATCCTCACCATCGAGGACCCGGTCGAGATCCAGCTCAAGGGCGTCGGGCAGGTCCAGATCAACCCCAAGATCGACCTCACCTTCGCGTCGGGTCTCCGCTCCTTCCTCCGCCAGGACCCGGACATCATCCTGGTGGGCGAGATCCGCGACCGCGAGACGGCCGAGATCGCGATCCAGGCGTCGCTCACCGGCCACCTCGTCTTCTCGACGCTCCACACGAACGACGCCGCCGGCGCGATGACGCGCCTCGCGGACATGGGCGTGCAGCCCTTCCTCGTCGCGTCCTCGCTCGTGGGCGTGCTCGCGCAGCGCCTCGTGCGCGTGCTCTGTCCGGAGTGCAAGAAGGCTTACGCGCCGACGAAGGAGGAGCTGGAGCAGGCGAGCATCACGCCGAAGATCCTGGCGCAGGCCGGGAACCCGAAGGTCCTCTACCGCTCGCAGGGCTGCCCGGCCTGCCAGAACACCGGCTACCAGGGCCGGACCGGCATCTACGAGCTCATGCTGGTCGACGACGACGTGCGCCAGCTCGTCCTCAAGAACGTGGACTCGGGCACCATCAAGAAGGCGGCCGTCGAGCGCGGCATGCTGACGCTCCTCGACCACGGCGCCTTCAAGGTGGCCCGCGGCATCACGACGGCTGCCGAGGTGCTGTCGGTGACGGCCGAGGACATCCATTGACCGCGGCGGAAGGGTAGATGCCGGTCTTCGAGTACAAGGCGCTCGACCAGCGCGGGAAGAGCATCGAGGGCCTCAAGGAGGCCGACTCGCCGAAGACGCTGCGCGTGACGCTGCGCCGCGACGGGCTCTTCCTCACCGAGGTGCTCGGGCAGAAGGAGGCCGCGGCCGCCGCCAAGCGCGACGTCTCGGTCCGCCGCTGGGTGGGGAGGCGCATCAGCGCCGACGACATCGCCATCACCACCCGCCAGCTCGCGGTGCTCGTCGGCGCGGGCGTGCCGCTCGTCGAGGCGCTCGGCGCGCTCGTCGACCAGGTCGACCATGAGCGCATGAAGCGCATCATCTCCGACGTCCGGCAGCGCGTGAACGAGGGCAGCTCGCTGGCCGACGCCCTGGCGTCGCAGGGGAAGGTGTTCACGACGCTCTACGTGAACATGATCCGCGCCGGCGAGTCGTCGGGCGCGCTCGAGATCGTGCTCGTCCGCCTGGCGGACTTCACCGAGTCGCAGGCGCGCCTGCGGTCGAAGGTGATCGCGACGCTCACCTACCCGGCCGCCATGCTCGGCATCGGCACGGTCATCATGGGGATCCTCTTCAGCGTCGTCATCCCGAAGATCACCAAGATCTTCGACGACACGAAGGTCGTCCTCCCCTGGACCACCCGCGGCCTCATCGCCTTCTCCACCACCGTCCACGACTGGTGGTGGGCGTTCCTGCTCTTCTTCGCCGCGGTCGTCGCGCTGCTGGTGCGCTGGCGTGAGACGCCGGCCGGCCGGGCCGCCTGGGATCGCTGGGTGCTCACCGCGCCGCTCTTCGGGAGCCTCATCCGCCAGATCGCCATCGCGCGCTTCAGCCGGACGCTCGCCACGCTCCTCAAGAGCGGGGTCCCGCTGCTCACGTCCCTCGACATCGTGAAGAACATCGTAGGGAACGTGCGGCTCGCGAGCGTCATCGAGGCGTCGCGCGAGGCCATCACCGAGGGCGAGAGCATCGCCGCGCCGCTCAAGCGCTCCGGCGAGTTCCCGCCGCTCGTCTACCACATGGTCGCCATCGGCGAGCGCTCCGGTCAGCTCGAGGAGATGCTCACCAACGTCGCGAACGCCTACGACGCCCAGGTCGACACCAAGATCGGCGCGCTCACCGCGCTGCTCGAGCCGTTCATGATCGTGGCGATGGGCGTCGTGGTGGCGTTCATCGTCTTCTCGATCCTGATGCCCATTCTCCAGATCAACACCCTCGCCGGAGGTGCCTAGATGCAAGCGCGCACGGATTCCGCCGCTCGCCGCCGCGAGCGCGGCATGACCCTCATCGAGATCATGGTCGTCATCACCATCCTCGGCCTCATCGCCGCGGCGGTGGCGGTGAACGTCGTCGGCCAGCTCTCGGACGCCAAGATCAAGCAGGCGAGGACCGACCTGCACACGCTCGAGAACTGCCTCGACCTCTACAAGGTCGACAAGGGCCGCTACCCGACCGCCGAGGAGGGGCTCGTCGCCGTCGTCAGCGCCGGGAAGTGCAAGGCGGGCCTCCACGACCCATGGGGCCACGACTACATCTACCTGTACCCGGGCCAGGCCCATCAGGACTCGTTCGACATCAAGAGCTACGGCGCCGACGGCCAACCTGGCGGCGAGGGCGACAACGCCGACATCGTCAACCAGTGAGCCGGGATGACGCAGCGCCGTGGATTCACGCTCATCGAGCTGTTGATCGTGATCGCGATCCTCGCGGTCCTGGCGGCGGCCGCCGTGCCCGCGCTGAGCTCGGTCACGGGCGCGAACGCGCGCGCGGCCGCGGGTGAGCTCTCGGGCGCGGCGCGCTACCTCTTCGAGACGGCGGCGCTGCGGCACGAGACCTGCCGGCTCGCGATCGACCTCGACGCGAGCGCGTGGTGGGCGGAGTGCACGAAGGACCGCGTCTACGCCGCGCGCGAGCTCGCGACGGGGTTCCAGCGCGAGGAGGACGACGCGGCGCTCGAGGAGCGCTTCCCCGACGAGCGCGACGCCGAGAAGCGCAGGCTCCTCGCCCGCGCGAAGTTCGGCCAGTTCGCGGACCGCCTCGCGCGGAAGCGCGCGCTCCCGGGCAGCGCCGCGTTCGTGGACGTGTGGAGCGAGCACCAGCGCGAGCCCTCCACCAAGGGCATGGCCTACGTCTACTTCTACGCGCACGGCCAGGCCGAGGCGGCCCGCATCCCGATCGCCGACGGCGACAACGTCTACTCGGTCCTGACGCAGCCGTTCACGGGCCGCGCGAAGGTCGTGACCGGCAAGCCGGAGGTGCCGCGGCCGTGATCGCTCCCGGTACGCCGACCCTCTCCCCGGCCCTCTCCCTTCCGGGGAGAGGGAGGAGGACGCGTGGGTTCACCTTGCTCGAGGTCATGGTCGCGCTGGCGCTGCTCGCGGCGGCGCTCATGGCGATCGCCGACCTCTCGGGCAACGCGCTGCGCAACCACGCCTATGCGCGCGACCTCTCCGCCGCGACGCTCCTCGCGCGCGGCAAGATGGCCGAGCTCGAGCAGAAGTACGACGACGAGGGATTCAAGGACTTCGACCAGGAGGAGGAGGGCGACTTCACCGACGCCGGGCGCCCCGACCTCCACTGGCGCTTCCAGCTCGTCAAGCCGGACGGCGATCTCTCCGCCGATCAGCTCGTGTCGCTCCTCGCCGGCGGCGGCGCGGACGCGCAGGACCTCATCGCGAAGGTGATGGGCGGGATGGGCGCCGCGGGCGCCGCGGGCGCCCTGACGGGAACCGGCGCGCAGGGCGGCGCCACCGCGACGAACCCGCTCGCCGGCGTCCTCACCGGCCTCCTCCAGTCGCAGCTCACCGCCTTCGGCGAGACGCTCAAGAAGTCGTTCCGGGAGGCGCGCCTCACCGTCTCCTGGCGCGACGGGGGGACGAGCCACGGCTTCGCGGTGACGACGCACCTCCTCGTCCTGAACCCGAAGGCGCCGAACGGCGCGCGCGGCGACAACCCGGAGGTCCCGCCCAACCTCGTGGGCACCGTCCAGGCAGCGGGCGTCCCGGGCGCCGGCTCGAGAGGGAGCGCGCGATGAGCGGCGTCACCTCCGGCGGGCGCGGCGCGCGCGGCGTCACGCTCATCGAGGTCATGATCGCGGTCGCCATCACGGCGATCATCGGCGTCACCGTGACGGGCGCCTTCCAGCGCATCTACGCGGCGAAGGAGCTCACCGAGTCGCAGGACGAGCGCTTCTCGTCGGCGCGGGTCGCGCTGACGCGGCTCTCCCGGGAGCTCTCGCAGGCGTTCCTCTCCGACCACTACGACCACAAGCGCTTCCGCGAGCCGCTCACGGTCTTCCGCGGCAAGGACGGCGGGGACCGCGACGACCTCCTCTTCACGACGATGAGCCACGCCCGCCTCGTCCAGGACGCCAAGGAGTCGGACCAGTCGCTCGTCGAGTACACCGTCGAGCCCGATCCCGCGCGGCCGGGGGACAGCGTGCTCTTCCGCCGCGAGAAGGCGCACATCGACGAGGAGCCCGATCGCGGCGGGGCGAAGGAGGTCGTCTGCGAGCACGTCGCCACCTTCGACGTCCAGTACTGGGACTGGAAGCGCCAGGACTGGGCGCGCGAGTGGGTGACCAACAGCGCCGAGCACGCGAACGTGCTGCCCACGCGGGTGAAGGTTCGCCTCGGCCTCAAGATGCCGGACGGCAAGGAGCGCGCGTTCGAGACGCAGGCGCGCGTCGCCATCATCCGTCCGCTGAGCTTCTGACCATGGCACGCACCGGACACACGAGGCGGTGGGGACAGCGCGAGCGCGGCGCGGCGCTGCTCGTCGCGATCACCGCGATCGCGATCCTCACCGCGGTCTCGGTCGACCTCGCCTACAACACGCGCGTCTCCCTCCAGATGGCGGCGAACGCGCGCGACGAGCTGCGCGCCACCTACCTCGCGAGGAGCGCCGTCGCCATGTCGCGGCTCGTCCTCAACTTCCAGCAGCGGCTCGACGCGGTGACGAACGCCGCGGCCACCCCGCTCGGTGGCGGCGCGCCGGGCGCGAGCGCCGCGCCGAAGATCGCGCTCCGGCTCTGGGACCTCGTGCCCGTCGACTCCTCCGCAGCCGCGCTCTTCTTGGGCGGCGGCGGCGGGGCGGGCCCGCAGGCGGCGCCGGCCGCCGCCGCCCCCGACGGCGCCGCGCCGCAGCAGGGCACGCGGCGCGTGTTCACCGACATCGAGGGCTCGTTCCACGCCACGATCGAGGACGAGGAGCGCAAGATCAACGTCCGGCAATTCGACGGGATCGGCGCGCTGCCTGCGGCGCAGACGCTGCGGCTCGCGCAGCTCGTCCAGGACCCGAGGTGGGACTTCCTCTTCGACGAGGATGACGCGAACGGCCTGCGCGTCTCGCGCAAGGACCTGTTCGGCGCCCTCAAGGACTGGGAGGACGAGGACGAGACGAGCTCGGTCTTCACCGCCGACCCGGCGAAGCCGTTCGAGAACGGCTTCGGCGACGAGAACGCGCTGTACGACCGCCTGCCGGATCGATACAAGGCGAAGAACGCCCCGTTCGACTCGCTCGACGAGCTCTTCATGGTGGCCGGCGTCTCGGACGCCGCCTTCGCGGCGTTCGGTGACAAGCTCACCGTCTACTCGGACGCGAACGCGCGCATCAACGTCAACACCGACGACCCGCAGCAGCTCATCGTGAACGCGCTCATCATGTCCAAGCCGCGCGGCATCCCGCAGCCCGCGCTCGCCGATCCCGCCTTCCTGCAGAAGCTCAGAGCGGCGCTGGCGCTCCTGAAGCCGCTCCCGTTCATGTCGATCACCGCCTCGCAGTTCGCGAGCGTCCTCTCGGCGCTCGGCGTGGCCGTCGACCCCATCTACACGCAGGCGCAGAATCCGATGAGCGCCTTCGGCGACAGCTCCAGCACGTTCCATATCCGCGCCGCCGGCGTCGCCGGCGACGTCCACAAGACCATCGACGTGGTCGTGACGTTCGACCAGAGGCGTGCCGAGGGGCTGGCGCAGGACCAGGGCCGGCTCCTCCACTGGCACGAGGAGTGACACCATGGCCCAGCGCATCCTGGGGCTCGACATCGGCGCCGCGAGCGTCAAGGCGGTGGTGGTGGAGAGCGCCTACCGCAGCTGGACGGTGACGGCGGCCGCTCGGGCGCAGCTCGCGCCCGGCGGCGAGGGCGCGGCGCCGCTGCGCGATCGCCAGGTCGAGGCGGTGCGGGCGCTCCTCGCCGAGCAACGGCTCGCCTTCGACGCGGCCGTCGTGGCGCTCCCCGGCGCGTCCGCGTCGCACGTCGTCACGCTCCCCTTCACCGATCCGCGCCGCATCGAGCAGACCATCGGCTTCGAGGTCGAGAGCCAGATCCCGTTCGACCTCGCGGAGGTCGCGTGGGACTGGCAGCCGCTCCAGGCCCGCGACGGCAAGACCGACCTCCTCGTCTCCGTGGTGAAGAAGGACGAGCTGGCAGCGCTGCTGGAGGGGCTCGCGACGGCGGGCGTCGACCCGCGCGCCGTCGTCCCGCCAGGCCCGGCCTACGCCGCCCTCTTCGGCGCGGGCGTGCTCGCGGGCGAGGCGGCGCAGGCGGACGCTGGCGACGCCGAGGCGGTGCTCGACGTGGGCGCGAGCCGCACCAGCCTGTGCGTCGTCGTGAACGGCGCGTGCGAGGTGGCGCGCACCTTCCCCGCCGGCGCCAGTCCCACGGTCGTGCACCTGGCGCGGGAGGTCCGGACGACGCTGCGCGCCTGGCGCGCGCGGTCGGGGCCGGCACCCCGGCGCGTGTGGCGGCTCCTGCTCGCCGGCGACGCGGCGCGCCTCCCCGGGCTCGACGCGGCGCTCGCTGCGGACGTCGAGGGCGTCGTCGAGCCGCTCGCGCTGGCGGGCCCGGCGGCCGAGCGCATCGCCCCGGAGGAGGCGACCTCGCTCGTGCTGGCGCTGGCGCTGGCGCTCCGCGGGCACCAGGGCTCCCGCGCGCCGCGCCTCAACCTGCGCCGCGGGGAGCTCTCCTACACGCGCGACTTCCAGCACCTGCGCGGCAAGGTGGCGCGCCTCGGCGCCTGGGTGACGCTCGTGGTCCTCCTCGCCATCGTGTCGTCGGGCGTGAAGGTCTTCGCGCTGCAGCGCCAGGAGGCGCTCCTCGACAAGGCGCTCTGCGACGCGACCCAGAAGCTCGTGGGCAAGTGCTACGAGAACGACGAGCTGGCGGTGGCGGCGCTGCGGGGCAAGGGGACCCCTGCGGCCTCCATCCCGAAGAACTCCGCCGTCGACATCTTCACCGAGCTCTCGGTCCGCACGCCGCAGAACGTGCCGCTCCGGTTCGACCGCATCGAGATCACGCGCGACAAGCTCCACC
>DASWDS010000146.1:0-5312 GCA_036395165.1 Anaeromyxobacteraceae bacterium
CGTGACCATGCGACCCTCCGGAGCGGGGGGTATAGCGGGGCGCCGAGTCCCTTCGCCATGACGCGAGACGGGCGAGTCCGTCAGGGCCGCGTGAGGCGACGTCCCGCTCGCACGAGATCGCGCAGCGCCTCCTCGACGCGGGCGAGCTCCGCGTCGTCGCGGCGGCGGCGCGCGGCGCGGGTCCTGGGGAGGGAGGAGGACGAGACGGACCGGCGGCGGCGCCACGACCGCTCACGCGCTCGAGGCGAGCCGCGCGACGAGCTCCGGGAGGGCCGCCACGTCGTCCAGGAGGTGCCTCGGGGAAGCCACGAGCAGCGCCTCCCGCGTGCACGCCCCCCAGGTGGCGGCGACGCTCGTCACGGCGGCGGCGTTCCCCGCCTGCACGTCGATGGGCGAGTCGCCCACGAAGAGCGCCTCGTGCGGCGCGCGGCCGACCCGCGCCAGGGCCAGCAGCACGGGCTCGGGATCGGGCTTGTGCCGCGGGCAGCTGTCGGAGGCGACGAGCACGTCGACGTAGGGGGCGAGGCCCACGTGCGCGAGCGTCCGCGCCGCCGGCTCGGCCAGCTTGCCCGTCACGACCGCGATCGGGTGGTGGCGCTCCTTGAGCGCCTTCACCGCCTCGAGTGCGCCGGTGTAGGCGCGCGTCTCTCGATCGTGGTGCTCCCGCTGGTACGCACGGTAGCGCGCGACCACCGCCTCGAGGTCGGCGAGGCCGTCGGTGAACGCCGCGAGCTGGACGCGCAGCGGCGTCCCGATCCCGGCGATCCACTCGGCGTCGGTGGGACAGCGACCGCGCCCGCCGAACGCGTGGCGCACGCTCGCGAGGATGAAGGGGACGGTGTCGACGAGCGTGCCGTCGAGGTCGAGGAGGACGGCGAGCGGGCGCGAGGTCGGCACGGGGCGGGGAGCGTAACCCCGCGTGCCACACGACGCCACCGTGTGGGTCGCGCGCCGTTGTCGCGAGTCAAGGCGCAGCGGGGTGCGCGCACGTACAGTGCCGGTCCCTCACCACGTTCCAGGACGCGTCCTGGAGGAGCATGCATGATCATCATCCGGAGACTCGCCCTCGCCGTCCTCGCCGCTCTCGCGCTCTCACCCCTCGCCGCGCTCGCGGCCGGCGGCCACGACGCCGTCGGGTGCAGCGGCTGCCACTCGCTGCACGCCGCCAAGGGCGAGCTCATCTTCGCCGTCGGGGCGAACAAGTCGTACCTGAACCCGAAGACGAAGCAGCCCTACGCCGGCATCACCGCGCTCTGCCTCGGCTGCCACCAGGAGACGGACAAGGGCGGCCAGGGCTTCGCGCCCATCTCGCAGCACATCAGCCATCCGTTCGGGCTCGACAAGGTGAACCCCCGCATCGCGAAGGTGCCGCCCGAGCTGCTCCGCGACGGCCGGTTCGAGTGCCTCGGCTGCCACGATCCGCATCCGTCGAACCCGTACTACAAGTACCTGCGCGTCGACACCGCGGGCGGGAAGAACATCGACAAGTTCTGCGCCGCCTGCCACGCCATGAAGGCCGACCCGTCGACCGCGGCGGAGAAGGCGTCGTTCTTCACCAGCATGGACGAGACCGGCGCGCGCGTGCTCGTGGCGCCGGCCGCGCGCAAGTCGGACGCGAAGGCTCCTGCGGCCATGCAGGGCGAGAAGGCGAAGAAGAAGTAGCCGAGCGGGCCGCGCGTCCCTCGCTTCCTGCCCCCCCGCGCTCGCGCGCCGGGGGGCTTTTCTTTGGCGTGGCGTGGCGCGGCGCGGACGCGGCAGCGCCCCACCGCGGCTGGGCTGCGCGCGGTCACCGCGCGGGCCCGGGGGCCCGCCGCGCCGCCTGGCGCGACGCCCGGCCCCGCTTTCTGATAGAGGTGCGCCGGCCTCGGCCGCGCATGATCCACCACCCCTTCCACCTCGCCGTCTGGTTCGACCTCGCCGCCACCTTCCTGTGCGCGGTGACGGGCGCGCTGGCGGCCCTGCGCAAGCGCTACGACCTCGTCGGCGTGATGGTGCTCGCCCTCGTGACGGCGCTCGCCGGGTCGATGCTGCGCGATCTCCTGCTGCAGCGCGGGCCGCCCGCGGCGCTCATGGACGCGCGGTACCTCGGCGCGGTCCTCGCGGGCGCGGCCGCGGCGGCGGCCTTCCGGAGCCACCTGCACCGGCTCCGCCTCGTGTTCTCGCTCGCCGACGCGCTCGCGCTCGGGATCTACGGCGTCGTCGGCACGCAGAAGGCGCTCGCCTCGGGCCTGCCGGTCCTGGCGGCGCTCCTGCTCGGCACGATCAACGCGGTCGGCGGCAGCGTCGTGCGTGACGTCCTCGTCCGGGAGGAGCCGCTGCTCTTCAAGCCCGGCGAGTGGTACGCGCTCGCGGCGCTCGCGGGCTGCGGCGCGTTCGCGGCGCTGGTGGTGCCGTTCGCCGTCGCCGCCTCGCGCGCGGCCGCGGTCGCCATCGCGGTTGCCTTCGCGGCGCGCCTCCTCTCGATCCGCCTGGGCTGGCGAACCGGGCCGCTCTCCGGCGCCGACCCCGGCCTCGGTTAGATCCGAGGAGCGGGCGCCCGCCGGCTCGCCCGTGCCTCGCCACGGCGCGCGGTCGCCACCAGCTTTTCCGCGGAGGCGAACCATGCGCACGCTCCTCGTCCCCCTCGCAACGGCGGCGACGCTCGCCGCCGCCGCGGCGGCCCAGGCGCAGGTTGCGGGCGTCGCAGGCGCCGTCCGCTCCGAGCAGGCCGCGCTCGAGCTCCTGCCGCAGCGCGACGCGGCGGAGATCCGCACGCCAGAGGGCTTCGTCCGCGCGGAGGGCGGGGTCGCGCCCACGCGCGCCACCGGCTCGTTCGGCGTGTACCGCGCCGGCGGCGCCCGCGCCGCCGCGCCCCCGGAGCTGGCGCACGGGGGCGCCGCCCAGGATGCCCAGGCCGGTTCATCTGCCGGCGGGCAGGCGAGCACCCACCCGTGCCGGGCGGAGCGGGGCCGCTACTACCGCCGGCTCCTCGAGAGCGCCGGGATCGACGTGCCGGATCCGGTGGGGTTGCTGGAGGGGCTCGCCGGCCCGGGTGGCTACGCGGGCGCGGTGCTCTTCAGCGGGTACGGGCTCCTCGCCGGGCTCGATCCCATCCGCCCGCTCGCCTGGGACTTCGAGCTGCGGAGCCGCGCCAGGGACCTCGCCGCGTGCGTGAGCGGGGAGGCGTCGCGCCCGCGCTGACCTCGGCGACCGCGGCCCACCCGAGCCGGCGAGCGCGGCCGGTCGCCTGCTAACATGCCTCGCCATGCTCCACGAGTCGCACGCCGAGCTCGCACGCTGGGGCGCCGCCGCCGTCCGCGAGTCGTTCGCCTCGTACCAGTCCGAGTTCAAGCACATCACGCGCCGCGCGCGGCTGCGCTTCGAGCGGCGCGACTGGCGCGGCACGCAGGTGGACGTGCTGGAGCGGCTCGAGCTGCGCGGCCGCTGCATCGCGCACGCGGTGGGCGAGCTCCGCGGCGTCCTCGGCGCCGCCTCGACCGACCCGCTCCTGCGCGAGCAGATGAAGGCCGAGTACGAGCGCGACCTCGCCGACCGCCCCGACCCCGAGCTCGCGAAGACGTTCTTCAACTCGGTGACGCGCCGGATCTTCGGCACGGTGGGGGTGAACCCCAGGACGGAGTTCGTCGCCACCGACGTGGACCCGCGCCCGGTCTTCGCCGGCGCGCCGATCTACACGATCTACCCCCGCGAGGCGACGACCGAGCAGCTCCTGACGAACCTGCTCCAGGACTACGCCCTCGGCGTGCCCTACCGCGACCTCGCCGGCGACGTCCGGCTCGCGGCGGCCGAGCTCGACGCCCACCTGCGCGCCGCCGACGACGCGCAGCCCATCGACGCGATCGAGATGCTGAAGCCCATCTTCTTCCGCGGCAAGGGTGCCTACCTCGTGGGCCGCCTCCGCCGCGGTCGCACGGTGTCGCCCTTCATCCTGCCGCTCCTCCATGGCGAGGGCGGCGTCTCCGTGGACGCGGTGCTCCTCGCGCCGCACGACGCGAGCATCGTCTTCAGCTTCACCCGCTCGTACTTCCACGTCGAGGTGGACCGCACGGGCGAGCTCATCGCCTTCCTCAAGACCATCCTGCCGACGAAGCCCGTCTCCGAGCTCTACATCGCCATCGGCTACAACAAGCACGGGAAGACGGTGCTCTACCGCGAGATCGTGGAGCACCTGGCGCGCACGAGCGACCGCTTCGAGCTGGCGCGGGGCGACCGCGGCATGGTCATGATCGTCTTCACCCTCCCCTCGCTCGACGTGGTGTTCAAGATCATCCGCGACCGCTTCCCGCCCCCCAAGAACGTGGCGCGCCAGGAGGTCATCCAGAAGTACGCCCTCGTGTTCCGTCACGATCGGGCGGGTCGCCTCGTCGACGCCCAGGAGTTCGAGCACCTCGTCTTCGAGCGCGCGCGCTTCTCGCCCGCGCTCCTCGACGAGCTCCTCCAGGAGGCGGGCGAGACGGTGCGGATGGACCGCGACCGCATCTTCATCCGCCACCTCTACGCCGAGCGCCGCGTGACGCCGCTCAACCTCTTCATCCGCGAGAAGGACGAGTGGACCGCGCGCGACGCGCTCCTCGACTACGGGCAGTCGATCCGCGACCTCGCCGCCACCAACACCTTCCCCGGCGACCTGCTCCTCAAGAACTTCGGGGTGACGCGCACCGGGCGCGTGATCTTCTACGACTACGACGAGCTGTGCCTCGTCACCGACTGCAAGTTCCGCGACATCCCGCGCGCCCGCGACGACGAAGACGAGTGGGCCGGCGAGCCCACCTACTACGTGGGCGAGAACGACGTCTTCCCGGAGGAGTTCCTGAGCTTCCTCGGGCTCCCCGACCGCCTGCGCGGCGCCTTCGTGGCCGCGCACGGCGAGATCCTCACCGCCGACTTCTGGCGCCGCATGCAGGCGCGCCACCGGGCGGGGGACATCGTGGACATCTTCCCGTACAGGGAGGCGCAGCGGCTGAGGCACGGGAGGACGTGAGCGGCAGCGACCCTACCGCTCGCACAGCGACACGAGGATCCTCGCCAGCTCCTCGACGTCGAACGGCTTGTGGAGCCGCGAGGCGATGGGCGGCTCGGGCGCGGGGTCGCAGCCGCCCGTCATGGTGATGACCGGGATGTGCGCGAGGTGGGCCTCGCCCCGGAGCGCGGCGAGGAACCCCGGGCCGTCGAGGCGCGGCATGCGCATGTCGAGCAGGATCGCGTCCGGGGGCCGCTTCGCCTCCGCCAGCCGCTCCAGCGCGTCCACCCCGTCGCACGCCTGGACCACCGCGACGCCGAGGTCCGCGATGGAGGACGCGACCGCTTCGCGC
>DASWDS010000147.1:0-1787 GCA_036395165.1 Anaeromyxobacteraceae bacterium
TACGTAGACGCACGCCTCGCGCTCGGAGGTGGACCTCACGCTGCTCGCCGCGCTGGCGGGCGAGGCCGGCGCGCCCGCCTCGCTCCAGGCGGAGATCGCGAGCGCGAACACGGCCCGGCACGCCTTCGAGCTGTGCACGGACGCTGGGCTCGCGGGCGTCGCCGCGCTCCTCTGCAGGCGCGCCGCCGACGCGCTCGCGCGCCTGGCGGGAACCGGCGTGGAGGTCGGGGCCGTGCTCCTCGGCTTCGACGGGGCCCTCCTCGCCGCCCATCCCCCGCTCGTGGAGGCCCGATGAGCGACATGCGACAGGCGACCGCGGAAGGCCGGCGCATCGAGGAGGCGAGCTTCGCCGTCATCGACGCCGAGGCCGCGCCCCATCGCTTCACGCCTCCCGAGTGGCAGGTCGTCCGGCGGGTGATCCACGCCACCGCCGACTTCGAGTTCCAGACCGCTCTCGCGTTCCACCCGCGGGCCGTGGCAGACGGCATCGCCGCGGTTCGGGCGGGCGCCCCCGTGCTCGCCGACGTACGGATGATCGTGGCGGGCCTGAACCACAACCGTCTCGCCGGCTTCGGCTGCGCGGCCCACTGCCTCATCGGAGAGCCGGCCGTCGTGGACGCCGCCGTGCGCGACGGCTCGACGCGCGCCTCCGCCGCGATGCGGCAGGCGCATCGGCGCGGGCTCCTCGACGGAGCGGTGGTCGCCATCGGCAACGCGCCCACGGCGCTCGCCGAGGTCCAGCGCCTCGTCGGGGAAGAGGGTGCGCGCCCTGCCCTCGTGGTGGGCGTGCCGGTGGGCTTCATCGGAGCGGCCGAGGCCAAGGAGGCGGCGCTCTCGCTCCGTGTGCCCTTCGTCGTGACGCGCAGCCGGAAGGGCGGCAGCCCCGTCGCGGTCGCCGTCGTTCATGCGCTGCTCGCGCTCGCGGCGGAGGATCGGCCGTGAGCCGGGCCGTCACCGTGGTGGGGATCGGCGACGACGGCTGCGCCGGGCTCTCGGCGCGGGCCGCGAACGCGATCGCCCGTGCGCGGGTGCTCGCCGGCGGCGAGCGCCACCTCGCCTTCTTCCCGCAGTTCCGGGGCGAGCGCGTGGTGCTCGATCGCAACCTCTCCACCGCGCTCGACCGAATCGCGGCGCTCGCCGACGAGGAGCCCGTGTGCATGCTCGCCTCCGGCGACCCGCTCTTCTTCGGCATCGGCACTCGCGTGCTCGAGCGCGTCGGCGCCGAGCACGTCGAGTTCATTCCGCAGCCGAGCTCGGTCCAGTGGGCGTTCGCGCGCGCCGGCCTCTCGTGGCACGACGCGGCCTTCCTGTCGCTGCACGGCCGGACCCGAGGCGGCCTCGTCGCCCGGCTGCGCGGGCACGCCAAGGTCGCGTGCCTCACCGATCACCACAACACACCGGCCGCGCTCGCGCGCCACCTGCTCGATCACGGCGAGCCCGGCTGGCGGGCATGGGTCTGCGAACGGCTCGGCGGTCCGGGCGAGCGCGTCCGCCGCTTCGCGCTCGAGGCGCTCGCCGGGTGCGAGGACGTCGATCCGCTCAACGTGCTGCTCCTCGTGCGGGGGGATCCCGCCTGGCGTCCCCCTCCCGCGGTGCCGTTCCTGGCCGACGACGCCTTCGAGCAGCGGAGCCCGCGGCGCGGCCTCATCACGAAGCGCGAGGTGCGTCTCCTCTCCCTGGCGGCGCTGGGCCTCCGGCGCGACAGCGTGGTGTGGGACGTCGGTGCCGGATCGGGCTCGGTCGGGATCGAGGCCGCGCTCGTGGCGAGCGAGGGACGTGTCTACGCG
>DASWDS010000148.1:0-7394 GCA_036395165.1 Anaeromyxobacteraceae bacterium
GCCCGCCTTCTCGGCCGCGAACTCCTCCTGCTGGAGCTGGCTGTAGGCGGCCATGCCGCGGTCGCGGTAGTCGCGGGCGAGCTTGAACATCGCGTAGTTCACGGCGTGGAAGCCGGCCAGCGTCACGAACTGGAACTTGTAGCCCATGGCGCCGAGCTCGCGCTGGAAGCGCGCGATCGTCGCGTCGTCGAGGTTCTTCTTCCAGTTGAACGACGGCGAGCAGTTGTAGGCGAGCATCTTGCCCGGGAACCTGCCGTGCACCCCCTCGGCGAACGCCTTCGCCTCCTCGAGGTCCGGCTTCGAGGTCTCGCACCAGAGCAGGTCGGCGTACGGCGCGTAAGCGACGGCGCGGTGGACGGCGCACTCCACGCCGCCCTTCAGATAGTAGAAGCCCTCGGGGGTGCGGCCGCGGGCGCGGTCGATGAACGGCGCGTCGTACTCGTCCACGTCGCTCATGATGAGCTTCGCCGAGTCGGCGTCGGTGCGGCCGACGAGCACGGTGGGGACGCCCATCACGTCGGCGGCGAGGCGCGCGGCGGTGAGGGTCCGGATGAACTGCGCGGTCGGCACGAGCACCTTCCCGCCCAGGTGGCCGCACTTCTTCTCGCTCGCCACCTGGTCCTCGAAGTGCACGCCGGCCGCGCCCGCCTCGATCATGGCCCGCATGAGCTCGTAGGCGTTGAGCGGCCCGCCGAAGCCGGCCTCGGCGTCGGCGACGATGGGCGCGAACCAGGGCGTGCCGTCCTGCCCCTCGCCGTGCGCGATCTGGTCGGCGCGCTGGAACGCGCGGTTGATGCGGCGGACGACCGCCGGCACCGAGTCCGCCGGGTAGAGGCTCTGGTCCGGGTAGGTCTGGCCCGCCGTGTTCGCGTCGGCGGCGACCTGCCACCCGGAGAGGTAGATGGCCTTGAGCCCCGCCTTCACCATCTGCACCGCCTGGTTGCCGGTGAGCGCGCCGAGCGCGGCGACGTAGGGCTCGCTGTGGAGGAGGTCCCAGAGTCGCAGCGCGCCCTGGTGCGCGAGCGTGTACTCGATCTTCACGGTCCCGCGGAGCCGCCCGACGTCGCGCGCTTCGTAGGTGCGCTCGACGCCCTCCCACCGGCGCGGATCGGGGTGCGCCGGCGCGGGGCCGCTGAGCGGGACGCCGTCGCCGGCCCGGACCTCGCCGCCGTGCGCCGACGCGGCGCCGCGCTGCTCCTCCGCGAGGAGCGCCTCGTACGCGGGCAGGGTCAGGAACTCGCCGAACTCGTCCGAGGTGGACATCCGCTCGAAGAGCTCGCGCGCCTTCGGGAACTTGCCCAGGGTGAAGCGGCGGTCGCCCACCTCGCGGTGGATGCGGTCCATCTCCTCCGCGACCACGCGGCGGAAGAGCTCCGCGGTCACCTTCCGCTGCGTGTCGTCGAGCGTGACGCCGTGGTGGATCCACTGCCACACCTGGGCGCGGCTGATCTCGGCCGTCGCAGCGTCCTCCATCAGGTCGTAGAGCGGCACGCAGCCGGACCCGCGCAGCCACGCCTCGAGGTACTGGATGGAGACGCGGATCGAGTGGCGCAGCCCCGCCTCGGTGTGCGTGCCGTCCGGCACCGCCAGGAGGTCTTCCTGCCCGATGCGCACGTCCTCGCGCTTCACGTGGATCTGGTTCGGCGTCTTCATGTGCTCGTCGAAGATCGCCTTCGCGACGGGCACGAGGCCGGGGTGTGCGACCCAGGTGCCGTCGTGGCCCGCCTTCACCTCGCGCAGCTTGTCGGCGCGGACCTTCGCGAGCGCGGCTTCGCTCGCTGCGGGGTTGTCCTTGATCGGGATCTGCGCCGCCATCCCGCCCATCGCGTGCACGTTCCGCTTGTGGCAGGTCTGGATGAGGAGCTGCACGTACGCGGCGAGGAACGACTTGTCCATCGTGACCTGCGCGCGGTCGGGCAGGACGAACTGGGGATCCGCGTGGAAGCGCTTGATGTACGAGAAGATGTAGTCCCAGCGGCCGCAGTTGAGGCCCGCCGAGTGCTCGCGCAGCTCCCACAGGATCTCGTCCATCTCGAAGGCGGCCGGCAAGGTCTCGATGAGACAGGTCGCCTTGATCGTGCCGCGCGGGATCCCGATCACCTCCTCCGCCCGCACGAAGACCTCGTTCCAGAGCCGCGCCTCGAGGTGGCTCTCCAGCTTCGGGAGGTAGAAGTACGGCCCCGTGCCGCGGGCGAGGAGCTCCTTCGCGTTGCCGTGGAAGTAGATCGCGAAGTCGAAGAGCGCGCCCGGCACCGCGCGCCCGTCCACGAGGACGTGCTTCTCGACGAGGTGCCACCCGCGCGGCCGGACGAACAGCATCGCGGTCTTGTCGGCGAGCGCGTACTTCTTGCCCGTGTCCGGCGCCGTGAGCTCGATCCGGCGGCGGACCGCGTCGCGCAGGTTGACGTGGCCCTGGGCGTTGTTCTCCCAGGTAGGCGAGCTCGAGTCCTCGAAGTCGGCCATGAAGACCGACGCGCCCGAGTTGAGGGCGTTGATGATCATCTTCCGGTCGGCGGGGCCCGTGATCTCGACGCGCCGGTCGAGGAGGTCGGGCGGCAGCGGCGCGACCGTCCACTCCGACGAGCGGAGGTGCGCCGTCTCGGCGAGGAAGTCGGGGCGCTCGCCGGCGTCGAGGCGCGCCTGCCGCTCGCGGCGGCGCGCGAGGAGCTCGTCGACGCGCCAGCCGAAGCGGCGCACGAGGTCCGCGACGAGCTCGAGGGCGGCGTTCGAGATCGCCTCGCGCTGTCGGGCGTCGAGCGGGCCGCGCAGCTCGACGCCTCTCGGCAGCGACTGCGGCGGCGGGACCGCGGCGACCCCGGTATCGGGAGAACCGCCGGTGCCGGGAGAACCGGCGGACCTGATGGACGTGGTGCCTGGAGTGCCGGTGGACCGGGTGCCGGGAGAACCGGCGCTCGACGACGAGGGAAGGATCGTGGCCATGCTTGGATGCCCCTTTCACTCGACAAAGTAAGTTGATTTGCATCAATGGCTAGACTCCGAGGGGTTTCGCGGAGTTAACGTGTCGCCGTGCTGTCAAGGCGACTCTGTAAAGCTGTCAAGCTTGTAAAGTGACGCGGCGGGCCGCAAAATCCCGCAGCTCGGAGGGTTCGGATGAGCGAGGTCACGCCTCTGGGGGCGAAGCTGCGTGCGCTCCGGCGCCGCGAGGGCCTCACGCAGGCACAGCTCGCAGAGCGCCTCGGCGTCTCGGCGAGCTACCTCAACCTCATCGAGCACAACCGCCGCCCGCTTCCTGCGCCGCTCCTCATCCGGCTCGTGGAGCTTTTTCACCTCGACCTGAAGCAGTTCTCGGCGGACTCGGACGCGCGCGCCGGCGCCGACCTGCTGGAGGTGTTCGGCGATCCGCTCTTCGACGCGCATGACCTCGCCGCGGCCGAGGTGCGCGACGTGGCGACTTCGTCGCCGCAGGCGGCGCGCGCGGTGGTGGCGCTCTACCGCGCCTACCGGGGTGCGCGGGACGCGCTCGAGACCCTCACCTCGAAGCTCTCCGAGCACGGCGCCGCCGGGATCGACTCGCGCCAGCCGACGGAGGAGGTGGCCGACCTCATCCAGCGCAACATGAACCATTTCCCGGAGCTGGAGGACGGCGCGGCGCGCCTGTGCCACGACGACGGCCTCGAGACCTCGAACCTCTACGCCGACCTGGTCGGCCATCTCGACCGCGTCCACAAGGTGCGCGTCCAGATCGAGCGCACCCGGGCCATGCAGGGCGCGGTGCGGCGCTTCGACCCGGAGCGGAAGGTGCTCTCGCTCTCGGAGGTGCTGCGGCGCGGCAGCCGCAACTTCCAGCTCGCGTTCCAGATCGGGCTCCTCACCCAGGGTGAGATCCTCGACAGGTACGCCCGCGACCCCGCGCTCACGAGCCCCGGCTCGCGCGCCCTCGCCCGCGTCGCGCTCGCGAACTACTTCGCGGCGGCGGTGCTCATGCCGTACGACCGGTTCCTCGAGGCCGCGCGCCTCGAGCGCTATGACATGGAGCTCCTCGGCCACCGGTTTCGCGCCGGCTTCGAGCAGGTGGCGCACCGGCTCACCACGCTACGCCGCCCCGGCGCGGAGGGCGTGCCGTTCCACATGGTCCGGATCGACATCGCCGGGAACATCTCCAAGCACTTCAGCGCCTCGGGGCTGCGCTTCGCGCGCTTCTCGGGCGCGTGCCCGCGGTGGAACGTCTTCGCCGCCTTCCTCACGCCGGGGATGATCCGGACGCAGCTCCAGCAGATGCCCGACGGCGCGACGTACTTCTGGGTCGCGCGCACGGTGCGCAAGGACGGCGGTGGCTACCACGCGCCGCGCACCGTCCACGCGCTCGCGCTCGGGTGCGAGCTCTCCCACGCGCGCAAGCTCGTCTACGCGGACGGGGTGGACCTCGCCTCGCGCGAGGCGGTCGTGCCGGTCGGCCTCACCTGCCGCCTCTGCGAGCGGATGGACTGCGAGCAGCGCGCCTTTCCGTCCCTGCAGCACCCGCTGCGCGTGAACGAGAACGTGCGGGGCGTGTCGTTCTACGCGCCCGTCGAGTGATCAGGCCGCCGCACCGGCGCCGCCGAGCCGCTCCGCGACCGCAGCCAGGGCGACGAGGTCGAGCGGCTTGTCGAGGACCGGTTGCGCCTGGGCGGCGAGGAACCGGCGGGCGTCCTCCGAGGTGGCGCCGCCCGTGATGAACACGACCAGTGCCGCCTGCTCGGGGTCGCGGCGCGCGAGCTCTCCGTGGAGGCGCTCGCCTCCCCCGACCGGCATCATGACGTCGCACAGGACGAGGTCGTAGCGCGCGCGGGAGAGCCGCAGGAGGCCCTCGTCCACCCCGCCCGCCGTCTCGACGATGTAGCGACTCGAGAGCCCGCGCGCGAGGGAGCGGAGGACCGCGGGCTCGTCGTCGACGACGAGGATGCGGCGCCTCCGGCCGACCGGGACGGAGCGCGGCGGGCCGCCCGCGTGGTGCGCCCTCGCGGGCGCCTCGGGCAGCTCGACGAGCGCGCGGGTGCCGCGCCCGACCTCGCTCTCGAAGCGCAGGTCGCCTCCCAGGCTCTGGACGAGCCCGCGCGAGACCGCGAGGCCGAGGCCGGTGCCGCCGCCGAAGGGCTTCGTCGAGAAGAAGGGCTCGAAGATGCGGCGGAGCACCTCCTCGGTCATGCCGCTGCCGTTGTCCTCGACGGCGAGCCGGACGCGGCCCCCCCCGCGCGACGCCGTCACCCGCACTTTTCCGTCGCCGCGGTCGGCCGGGATCGCCTGGACCGCGTTCACGACGAGGTTCACCGCGATCTGGACGAGCATGCTCTCCTGCCCGAGCGCGAGGACGTCCTCCGGCACGTTCGCCTCGAGCGGCACGCGCTGTCCGCAGCGCGCCCGCGCGGTCCGCAGGCTCTCCTGCGCGACCCTGGCGAGGGACACCGCCTCGACCGCGACCGGCGCGGCCGCCAGCCGGCTCGCGTCGAGGAGCTGCCGGACGATGCGCGCGATGCGGTCCATCGCGGTGAGCGACTCCGAGACGCAGTCCCCGGTGTCGGCCGGCCACGCGCCGTCGTCGGTGCGGCACTCCGCGAGGTACTTGAGGTTCGCAGCCACCACCGCCGCCGGGTTGTTCACCTCGTGGGCGACGCCCGCGGCGAACTGGCCCAGCGCAGCGAGCTTCTCGGCCCGGTGCAGGGCTTCCTGCGCGCGCGCGAGGTCCCGCGTGCGGTCGTCCACGAGGCTCTCGAGCCGCAGCCGCAGCTCGGCGAGCGCGCGCGCGTCGGCGGCGAAGCGGGCGGTGAGCGAGTAGCCCACCGCGCCGATCGGAACGATGAACCCCAGGTCGATGAGATACGGACTGTTCAGGACGCCCGAGGCGGCGAGCGCGTCGTTCGTCGCCATGGCGAGGAGGAAGGCGAGGGCGAAGAAGTGGAGCGCCGCCTGCGGCACCCCGCGGCGCCAGGCGAGCGCGTAGCGCGCGGTCACATAGCCGACGAACCCGATCACGAGCGCGTAGACGAGCTCGCCGAACGCGGTGGGGACCGCGTCCTTGTAGGAGATCCCGAACGGCGCGAACGTGTGGACGCGCACGGCCCCGCCGTAGAAGATCTCCGGGACGAGCGCGAACAGGGTCAGCGCGAGCGGGACGACGGCGAGCGCCGTCCGGGCGCGGCTCGGGCGCACGCCGAGGTGGGTGTCGGAGTAGCGGAGCCACGCGAAGAGGTGGACGCCCGCGCACACGAACTGGGCGCGCGACGCGAGGACGACGAGGCTGTCGGCGGCGATCACAGCGGTGGGCACATCGAGCGCCGCGTACCCGGCGACTGCAAGCGCGGCGAGCGAGAACCAGCGCAGGTCTCGCCAGCCGGGCGCGAGGGAGAAGCGCCGCGACAGGGCGGCCACGTAGACCGCCAGCGCGGCGGCCATCAGCGCGATCGTGGCGGCGACGGTCATGGCGGGACGATATCGAGGGCTCCCGTCGTGCTCATTTCACGGAGCGTGCCGGGTCCTGATCGGGGCGAATCAGCCTGGTCGCGGCGGGTCGTCCTCGACCCCGAGTCATGGACGCGCCACATCTTGTTACCCGAAGACGGCCCTCACCACCAGGACGGAGGCCGTGAAGCCCACCGCGTCGGCGATGAGGCCGGCCGCCAGCGCTTGCCGGTGCCGGGTAATCCCGACCGCGCCCATGTACACGGCGAGCACGTAGAACGTGGTCTCGGTGGACCCGGCCATCACCGACACGAGATGGCCGGCGTAGCTGTCCGGTCCCTCGCTTCGGAGTACCCCTCCCACCACCCCCAGCGCCGCGCCGCCCGAGAGCGGGCGGACGAGGATCATGGGCAACACGGCCGCCGGGACGCCGATCGCCGCGGTGCCGGGAGAAAGCAGCCGGGCCAAAAAGTCCATGGCTCCCGAGGCATTGAGCATGCCGAGCGCCACGACGATGGCCACGAGCGGCGGGATGACGCGCACCGCGGTCTCGAAGCCCTGGCGCGCGCCCTCGACGAAGACGGGGTAGACCTTGACCCCCTTCGACAGCGCGTAGAGCGGGATGCCGGCGAGCAGGAGCGGCACCGTCCAAACGGACACGATCTCGAGCGCGCGGCGCAGCACTCAGCTCCCCTCGCCGGCGGTGCCGTCCGTCGGGAACGTCCGCGCGAGCACCTTCGCGCTCACGACACTCGCGGCGGCGGCGCAAGCGGTCGCGAGCATCGTCGGCCCGATGATGTCGCCGGGGTTGCGCGCGCCGGCGGCGGCCCGCAGCGCGATCACCGTCGCGGGGAGCAGCTGGAGCGAGGCGGTGTTGAGGGCGCAGAAGAGCGCCTGCGCGTCGGTGGCGGTCCCGGGGCGCGGGTTCAGCTCGTCCAGGCGGCGCATCGCCTCGATGCCGAAGGGCGTCGCGGCGTTGCCGAGCCCGAACAGGTTCA
>DASWDS010000149.1:0-1870 GCA_036395165.1 Anaeromyxobacteraceae bacterium
GCCGCCGAGGACGACGAGCGAGGCGCCCGCGCGCGAGAGCTCGGCCGCGAGCCGCGCGAACGGCTCCGCGCCCCAGCGCTTCGTCGCCCACTCCGCGCCGGGGACGAGCCCGACTACGGGTGCGCGCGCGCCGGCGAGCACGCGGTCGGCGTACCCGTCGAGCTCGCGCGGGGCGAGCAGCGCGAGCGCCGGGTCGCCCGGAGCGCCCGCGCGCTCGGCGAGCGACAGGGCGCGGTCGACGAACGGGCGCGCGCGGTCGAGCGGCACGCGCTCGTTGCAGAAGGCGGGGTAGCCGATCCGGCGGGGCGCCCCCGACAGCCGCGCCAGCGCGCCGGCGCGCGGCGAGTAGTGCGGGACGAGCGCGACGTCGGGCCGGAGCGCGCGCAGCCGCGCCGCCGCCCGCCACAGCCCGCGGAGGCCGCGGTCGGCGCCGCGCTTGTCGTACACGACGACGTCGTCGCAGCCGGGGAGGAGCCGCGCCACGGGCGCGCCGCGCGGCGTCACGCACACCGCGACCCTCCCCTCCGGCCAGCGCGCCTTCAGCGCGCGCACCGCTGGCCCGAGGAAGACGGTGTCGCCGAGGAACCCGGGGTGGACGACGAGCGCGCGCACGCAAAAAAGGGCTAGCCGAGCGGCTTCGCCTCGTCCACCAGCATGATCGGGATGTCGTCGCGGATGGCGTAGACGAGCTTGCAGCGGCGGCAGTGGATCTCGCCTCGCTCCTCGTGGAACTCGAGGTCGCCCTTGCACTTCGGGCAGGCGAGGATCTCCTTCAGGTCCGGCGCGAGCGGCATCGCATGCTCATAACACGGCGGGCGGCAGCGCGAGCAAGCCCTGCAGGAAGCGCTCGACGGCGGCCCCGCGCGCCGTCTCGGTGAAGAGGGCGCGCATCCGCGCCCGGGCGGCGGCCCCGAGCGCGCGTGCCCGGGCCGGGGCGGCGAGGAGCTCGACGAGCGCAGCCGCGAGGCCCGCCACGTCGCCCTCCTCGACGAGCAGGCCGGTCTCGCCGTGCACGATCGCCTCGGCGGGCGCGCCGAAGCGGTACGCCACGCCGGGGCGGCCGCAGGCCATCGCCTCGAGCAGCGCGCGGCAGGTGCCGTCGTTGCCCTCGGCGAGCAGGACGCTCGCGTCGAGCGTGCGGTAGGCCGCCGCGAGCGCGGGGCCGGTGCGGTACCCGGCGAACACGACCTCGCGCGTGAGGCCCCGCCGCGCCACGTGGGCGCGCAGGTCCGCGAGGCCTTCGCCGCGGCCCACCACGACGAGGCGCGCCTCCGGGAGTCGAGCCGCGACCGCGCGGAAGGCGTCCACCAGCTCGGCGTGCCGCCGATCGGGCTTGACGCGGGAGACGATCCCCACCACGGGCTGGCCGCCGGCGAGCCCGAGCTCCGGGCGCAGGTCGGGCCCGTCCGGCGCGAAGGTGTCCGCGTCCACGGCGCCGCGGGTGGCGAGGATGCGCTCGCGCGGCACGCGGAAGCGCTCGGCGAGCAGCCGCGCGTGCGCCTCGCAGACGGCGATGAGCCCGTCGGTCCTGCGATGGGCGAGGCCCTGCATGATGCGATCTTCGAGCGAGCGGGACGCGTGGACGGTGCGCACGACCCGGGGGCGCTCGCGGCGGCCGCGCAGGCCGACGAGCGCGACGGCGTGGTCGTTCGAGAAGTGGGCGTGCACGATGTCGAACGACGGGCCGAGGCGGGCGAGGCGCCGCGCGTCCGCGAGGAGCGGCGGGGGGAAGCCCCTCGTCGTGAGCGCGAGGTCGTCGCGGACCGTGAACCCGAGGGCGCGCAGGCGGTCGCGCAGGTCGCCCGGGCGGCGCGCGTCGACGGCCATCTCCACCTCGTGGCCGCGGGCGCGCAGGAAGCTCGCCACCGAG
>DASWDS010000150.1:0-5038 GCA_036395165.1 Anaeromyxobacteraceae bacterium
CGCTCGCCTGTGCCTCGAGCGCGTCCACGAACGCGCCGCGCTCGGCGAGCCGCGCGTCGCGCTCCTCGACGGCGCGCGAGAGCGCCTCGCGCTCCCCGCGGAGCGCCTCCAGCGCCGCGCCCTGGCGGGCGGCCGCGTCGCCCGCCGCAGCCAGCCGCGCCGAGAGGTCCGCCTCGGCCGCGCTCGCCCGCGCCCGCTGCTCCCGGACCGCGTCCTCGAGCGCGCCCGCGCGCGCGGCCGCCTCGTCCGCCGCGGCGGCGAGGCGCGCCTCGCGCGAGGCGGCCTCCGCGACCGCCGCGGCGTGCGCCTCGCCCTCGCGCTCGAGCTCTCGGTTCAGCTCGGCCTCGCGCTCCGCCAGCTCCGCGGCGGCGGCCTCGATCTCGCCCTCCAGGGCCCCGATCTGCTGCAGGTGGTCCTGCAGCTCGCGCGAGAGATCGTCCTCGCGCCCGAGCGCCGCCTCGCGGTACGCGCGGTACTCGGCGTCGAGGAGCGCGAGCCGCCCCTCGCGCTCGGCGATCGCCGCCTCCCGCTCCTCGATGCGCTGCTGGAACGCGGCCGCCGCCTCGCGGGCGGCCTCGCGGGAAGCCTCGAGCTCGCCCGCCGCCCCGGCGAGGCGCGCCTCCAGCGCGGCGGCGCGCACGTCGCGCTCCGCCTCGGCACCCGCAGCGCGCTCCCTCTCCCGCTCGACCTCCGCCGCGAGCGCCCCGGCCCGCGCCTCCAGCTCGGCGCGGCGAGCCTCGTGCTCGCGCGCGGCGGCCGCCGCCTCCTCGCGCGCGGACGAGAGCTCGGCCTCGAGCGCCCGCCGGCCGGCGGCGGCCTCCTCCAGCCGCGCCTCGTGGCGGCGCGCGGTCTCGTCGGCCTCGGCGCGGGCGCTCGCGAGCGCGCGCTCCGCCTCCGCCAGCTCCGCCTCCCGCGCCGCCTGGGCCTCCTGCAGCTCCTGCTCGCGGAGGTCGAACTGCTCCGCGTCCGCCTCGAGGCGCCGCTCGAGCCGGCCGATCTCCTCCGCCGCGCCGTCGAGCGCCAGCTTGCGCCGGGCGAGATCGTCCTCGCGCAGGCGCAGCTCGCGCTCGAGCTCGTGGATTCGGCGCTCGTGCGCCGCGACCACCTCGATGAGCTCCTTCTCCTGCCCGAACTTCTCCAGGAGGAGGCCCTCGATCGACGCGCCGTGCTCGCGCTCCTTCTCCACGAAGAGGTCTCGCGCCTCGGCGAGCCGCCGCAGGAGGTCGTCGACCTGGAGCCGGAGGCCCTGGAGCTCGACCTCCTTCTCGTGCAGCCGGTCGTCCACCTGCGCGACGTCGCGCTCCCGGACGTCCCAGATCTCGGCGAGGCGCGCGATCTGCGCCTCGCGCGCCTTGAGGTCGTCGCGGAGGACCTGGAGCTTGCCCTCGGGCGTCGCGAGCAGCGCGCGGGTCGGGGGCGGCCGGGGCCGCCGCGACTCGGCGACGAGGTCGGCGCGGCGATCGGCGAGCGCCCGGAACGTCCGGTCGAGGAAGAGGCGGTCCTCGTCCGTGATCGCGCTCCGGCGGATGCGCCGCGGCACCGGTGGCGGCTGCGGCGCCTCGTCGCGCTGGACGGGAGGCGCTTCGCCCGGAGCGTCGTCGCCCGGACGGACCTCGACGATGGTGTCGTCCTCGACGATCGCGTCGTCCGCCGACTCGAACGGCTCGGTCATGACGAGGAGGTTCTGCGCGAGCTGGAGCAGCGCGGCCGTGTCGAGCGGCATGAGCAGGTAGCCGTTCGCGGCGCCTGGCGTGCGCGCGTGCTGCTCGAGCGCCTCGTGCGACGCCTCGGACGAGTAGAGGACGACCGGCAGCCGCGCCGCCCCGCGGTCCTTCCGCAGGCGCGCGCACAGGGAGAACCCGGAGACGTCCGGCAGCTCGGCGCGCGTCACCACCAGGTCTGGCGGGCGCGCCGCGATCTCGCGCTCGGCGTCGGCGGCGCTCGCCGCCAGCGTGGTCTGGTGCCCGTCGTCGCGGAAGAGCGACGCGAGGGACAGCGCGAACGCGCTGTCCGGCTCGACGATGAGGACGCGCTTGGGATTCATCCTGTCTCGGCCGGTGCCCCCACCTGCGCGTGGAGTGTATCTCCGGCCTTCGCGGCAATCTAGGCACGGGTGCGCTCCGCCACCGCGCCGGCGAGCGAGCGCCCCACCGGGTAGGCCGCCCCGCGGCGCCTCGCCACGCCGCGACGCCGGCGGGGCGGAGCCGCCGCGGGGAGTCGCGAGCGTGGGCGCTCGACCCACATCCTCGACCATGTTGCGCGAAGCGTGCCTCGCCCTCGCCGCCGCAGCGTCGCCCGGGACCGCGATCCCGCCGAGGGCGTCCTACGATCTGGCCGCGCCCGTTCGGTGCGTCGGTGACTACCTCGATGCGGTCGCGTCGGCCGCCCCGCAGCGGCCGCTCCGCGCGCGCCCGTCCCCGGCGCCCACCGGCGCGGAGCCCCGGTGGGCGCACACGCGCGAGTTCCTCGCTCCGCGCGCCGCTGCGGCGATCGCCGCTCAGGGTGACAAGCAGCACCCGCTCGCGGCGTGGAGCGCCCTCGGCGGCGACGGCGCGCTCCTCGGATACGAGCTGGTCGCGGCGCGGCGCGCCCCGCGCGGCACCGTGGTGGTGATCGCGCGGGAGCGCACGGTCCGCGCGCCCGACGCGGCGCCCGTCACCGCCGCCTGCGCCTACCTCGTCGCCCAGGTGCACGGGACGTGGCGCATCGCCGACAAGCGCTGCGGGCGCGACTTCGCCGACCGCGAAGTGCTCTCGGGCTACGCCGGGTTCTGGGACGAGCCGCGCGTCGTCGTGCTGGGCGACGACGCGTTCGGTGACATCGAGTAGCGCAGGCCTCGCCTATCTTGCCGCGCCCGCGACGATGTCGCGAAGCTTCGGCCGCGCCTTCTCCACGTCCGACTCGTACTTGAGCACGAGGTCGAGCGTCTCGCCGACGAGCTTCTCGTCGAGCGTCTCCGCGCCCAGCAGGACGAGCGCGCGGACCCAGTCGAGCGTCTCCGCGATCGAGGGCGCCTTCTTGAGGTCCAGCTTTCGCAGCGCCTGGACGGCGGCCACCGCCTGGCGCGCCAGGACCTCGCGGACCTCGGGCGCCCGCGCGCGCACGATCGCGAGCTCGCGCTCGGGCGACGGGTAGTCGATGTGGAGGTGCAGGCACCGGCGGCGGAGCGCGTCGGAGAGGTCGCGCGCCGCGTTGGAGGTGAGGACGACCCGCGGCGGCGTCTTCGCGCGGAAGGTCCCGAGCTCCGGGATCGACACGGCGTAGTCGGCGAGCACCTCGAGCAAAAACGCCTCCAGCTCGGGGTCGGCCTTGTCGATCTCGTCCACCAGCAGCACGCTCGGCCGCTCGCTCGTCACGGCCTTGAGGATCGGGCGCGGCAAGAGGAAGCGCTCGCTGAAGAAGACGTTCCCCTCGGCCGCGACGCGGTCGGCGGCCTCGGCGAGGGTGCGCGCGCCACCGAGAGCGGTGCCGAGCTGCTCGCGGAGGAGCTGCGTGTAGAGGAGCTGCTTCGCGTACTCCCATTCATAGAGCGCCTTCGCCTCGTCGAGCCCTTCGTAGCACTGGAGCCGGATGAGCTCGCGGCCGCTCGCCGTGGCAAAAGCGCGCGCCAGCTCGGTCTTTCCGACTCCCGCCGGGCCCTCCACGAGGATCGGCTTCTCCAGCCGGTCGGCGAGGTAGACGGCGGTCGCGATCTCGCGCGACGGCAGGTATCCCGCCTCTCCGAGGCACGTCGAGACCTCGTCGATCGAGGCGAACATGCGCTCGATATAACGCTGGTTCCTGAAGTGCCGCCCCGGGGCGACCCGCGCGGGGTCCATCCGAACCCAGGTATCTCCGGCGACCCACAATTTACAGCCTCGTCACAGCGGGTGGACGGCCAAGTGCGCGAAATCCGTGGAGCGGGGTGGACTCGAAGTGCAGGCACGCAACTTGAAGAGACGTCTCGGCGAGTCCTACCGGAGGCCGCCCAAGGTTACCCCGCCTCGAAGCTCCAGCCTGAAGACTCGTTAAGCGGGGCACCAACTCCAGATTCTCTCCAAAGTCGACCGTGGACGGACGATCGACTCCCCCCACCGCAGCGAACCCCGTGAGGGCGACCTGCGGAGTGCAAGCGGGCGCCAGCCGCCCAGAGCTGATGAGGCCGCGAGAGCGGCCTCTCGCTTTTCTGGCCTGCCCATCCTACGCCGCTGCCCTACGCCGCTCGGCGTTCCGCCACGCTCGTGGGCGCGCTCGACCTTGCCTCCAGGGGTCGCACCGCGGCGAGGCTCCTTCTCGACGGCAGCGCGAAGGCTGCTCCCGCGGCGACGATCCTCAGCGCCACCGACCCGGCGAGGAGGACGCGGAGCGGCGCGTGCGCCGTTCGGGCCGCGTCAGCGAGGGCGCCGCCCGCGGCGGACGTGACGGCGAAGGCGCCACCGCCGGCGACCGCCACGGCGGCGAGGTAGAAGGGACGCTCGCGCGCGGGCGCGACCGAGAGCGGCAGCGCGAAGCTCGCCACGGCGTGCCCGCCGAAGAGGACGCCGCCGACGGCGGCCTCGAGCGCGAGCGGCCAGAGCCGGCCCGGCTCGCAGGCGATCCAGGCGACCGGCGAGAGCGCGAGGCCGGCGGTGCAGACGACGAGCACGCGCTTCGCCCCGGCGCGGTCGACGGCGCGCCCCCAGGCCGAGGCGCTCGCGATCTTCGCGACCGCAAGCCCAGCGCCCTGGGCGGCGAAGAGCGCGTACCCGGTCCCGAGATCGCGCAGGAGGTAGAGGCCGAAGAAGGGCGCCGAGAGACCGCACGCCGCGTTCCACAGGGTCGCGTAGACGACCACGCGGCGCGCCCTCGGATCCGAGAGCGGCCGCAGCATCGCGCGCACGGCCCAGCGGGTCGGCTCGCGCCGCGCCGCGCCGGCGTGCTGGCGGGCCATGAGGAGGACGCTCGCCACGCCCGCGGCGCTCGCGACCAGCGCGAGCCCTTGCAACACGGGACCCGCCAGGTCGAGGCGCTGGCCGCGGTCGAGCGCGAGCCCCGCCGCGAGGGCGCACAGCCCGCCGGC
>DASWDS010000151.1:0-1646 GCA_036395165.1 Anaeromyxobacteraceae bacterium
CTCGACCTCGACCCCGACCGCGACCGCGACCCCGACCCGACCCCGACCGCGTCCCTGTCCTTCCGGCCAGGGCGGCAGCCTGTCCTCCTGGACGATGTGCCCCTCCCCTCCGGCTCCTACGTTCACGATCGCCCGCCGGAGCGGGCCAACGATGGAGCGAACGGACATGTCGGTCGAAAGCTGGATGGAGCTGTCGGACGCGCTGGCGGCGACGGTGAAGAAGGCGCAGGCGTCGGTGGTGCGGGTGGACGGGCGGCGGCGCGGATCCTCCTCGGGCGTGGTCTGGTCGGCGGACGGAACGGTCGTCACCGCGAGCCACGGGCTCGAGTGGGACGACGAGCTGGAGGTGGGTCTGCCGTCGGGCGACACGGCGGCGGCCGAGGTGGTCGGGCGCGATCCCTCCACCGACCTCGCGGTGCTGCGCGTGAAGGGGAGCGGCTTCGTCGCGCCGGAGTGGAGCGACGCCGCGCTGGAGGTCGGACAGCTCCTGCTCTCCGTGACCCGCCCCGGGCGCGGCCCGAAGGCGGGGCTCGGGCTCGTCTCGCGGCTGGGCGACGCCTGGCGGACCGCCGGCGGCGGCAAGGTCGACCGCTACGTCGAGCTCGACCTCGGCCTCCACCCCGGCTTCTCGGGCGGGCTCCTCGTCGACCTGTCGGGCCGCGGGCTCGGGCTCGCGACGGCCGGGCTTGCGCGCGGCACGCCGCTCGCGGTCCCGGCCGCGACGCTCCGCCGCGTCGTGAAGGCGGTGCTGGCGCACGGCGGCGTCCGGCGCGGCTACCTGGGCGTGGCGAGCATGCCCGTGCGGCTGCCGGGGGCGCTCGAGAAGGAGACCGGGCAGCGCTCGGGGCTCCTCCTCACCGCGGTCGAGGACGACAGCCCGGCCGGACGCGCCGGCCTCCAGGTCGGCGATCTCCTGCTCGCGCTCGACGGGAGCGCGGTGGGGCACATGGGCGACCTCCTGCCGCTCCTCGAGGAGGAGCGCATCGGGGACCTCGCGAAGGCGCGCATCGTCCGTGGCGGCGCGGTGCAGGAGGTGCAGCTCACCATCGGGGCGCGCGGCGGGCGGCGAGAGGGGAGGTCGCCGTGACCGCCCTCGCCCAGCTCTCGCAGGACCTCGCCGCGCTGGTGGCGCGCGCCTCCCCCTCGGTCGTCGGCATCGAGCAGCGGCGAGGGCAGGGCTCCGGGCTCGTCCTCACGCCCGACGGCTACGTCCTCACGAACGCGCACGTCGCCCGCTCGGCGGGGCCGCTGCGGGTCCGCCTCTCGGCCACGGCCACCGTGAAGGGTGAGCGCGTCGGCGCCGACGCGCGCACCGACCTGGCGGTCCTCCGCGTCGAGGCGCCCGCGCTGCACGCGCTCCCCCTCGCCGACAGCCGCCGCCTCGCGGTCGGCCAGCTCGTCGTCGCCATCGGCAATCCGCTCGGCTTCGAGCGTTCCGTCACGATGGGCGTCGTCTCGGCGCTCTATCGAAACCTGCCGACGCCGGAGGGCGGCATGTTCGACGGCCTCGTCCAGACCGACGCGGCGGTGAACCCGGGCAATTCGGGCGGGCCGCTCCTCGACGCGGACGGCGCGGTGGTCGGCGTCACCACGGCCATGCTCCCCTGGGCGCACGGGATGGCGTTCGCGGTCCCCTCGCACACGGC
>DASWDS010000152.1:0-10734 GCA_036395165.1 Anaeromyxobacteraceae bacterium
GTCGACTATCCCACCATCGTGGTCTCGACCGCGCTTCCCGGCGCGAGCGCCGACACGATGGCGTCCGCCGTGACGACGCCGCTCGAGCGGCAGTTCGGGCAGATGCCGTCGCTCGCGCAGATGACGTCGGTCTCGAGCTTCGGCACCTCGCAGATCACGCTCCAGTTCACGCTGGAGCGGAACATCGACGCGGCCGAGCAGGACGTCCAGGCGGCGATCAACGCCGCGTCGAACCTCCTGCCACGGACGCTGCCGTCGCCCCCGACGTACAGCAAGAGCAACCCCGCCGACACCCCCATCCTGACGCTCGCGGTCAGCTCGGAGACCCTGCCGCTCGACCAGGTGGACGACCAGGCCGACTCCATCCTGGCGCAGAAGATCTCGCAGGTGGCCGGCGTGGGGCTCGTCACCATCAACGGCGGCCAGAAGCCCGCCGTGCGCGTGCAGGTCGATCCCGCCGCGCTCGCCGGAGTCGGCCTCGGGCTGGAGGACGTGCGCCAGGCGCTGGTGCAGGCGAACGTGAACCAGGCGAAGGGCAACCTCGACGGCCCGCGCCAGGACTTCACGCTCGCCACGAACGACCAGCTCTTCAAGGCGCCGAGCTTCCGGCCGCTCATCCTCGCCTACCGGAACGGCTCGCCCATCCGGCTCATGGACGTGGCCGACGCCGTCGACGGCGTCGAGAACGCGCAGCTGGCCGGCTGGGCGGGCGCGCAGCGCGCCATCATCCTCAATGTCCAGCGCCAGCCGGGCGCGAACGTGATCCAGGTCGCCGAGCGCGTGAAGGCGCTCCTGCCGCGCCTCTCCTCGGCGCTGCCGCAGGGGCTCCACGTCCAGATCCTGAGCGACCGCACCGAGACGGTGCGCGCGTCGGTGAACGACGTGCAGCTCACGCTCCTCCTCAGCGTCGTGCTCGTCGTGGCGGTCATCTACGTGTTCCTGCGCAGCCTGCGCGCGACCGTCATCCCGGGCGTCGCGGTGCCGCTCTCGCTCATCGGCACGTTCGGCGTCATGTACCTGTGCGGCTACAGCCTCAACAACCTCTCGCTCATGGCGCTCACCATCTCGACCGGGTTCGTGGTCGACGACGCCATCGTCATGATCGAGAACATCGCCCGCTACGTCGAGGAGGGCGACACGCCGTTCGAGGCGGCGCTCAAGGGCGCGAAGCAGATCGGGTTCACCATCGTCTCGCTCACCGTGTCGCTCGTCGCGGTGCTCATCCCGCTCCTCTTCATGGGCGGGATCATCGGGCGCCTCTTCCGAGAGTTCGCCATCACGCTCAGCATCGCCATCGGCGTCTCGGCCGTCCTCTCGCTCTCGCTCACCGCCATGATGTGCGCCCACCTGCTCAGGCCGCACCAGGAGGCGCGGGGGCTGGCGCGCGTCTTCGAGCGCGCCTTCGACCGGATGGTCGCCTTCTACGACCGCACGCTGAAGTGGGTGCTGGCGCACCAGCCGCTCACGCTCGCCATCACCATCGGGACGCTCGCGCTCACCGTCGTCCTCGCCATCGTGGTGCCGAAGGGCTTCTTCCCGCAGCAGGACACCGGCCTGCTCATCGGCGTCTCGGAGGCTCCGCCCGACGTCTCCTTCGAGAGCATGATGACCCGCCAGCGCCAGCTCGCCGAGGCCGTCATGGGCGACCCCGACGTGGCCACCGTCGCGTCCTTCATCGGCGCCGACGGCACGAACCCGACCACGAACAGCGGGCGGCTCTCCATCACGCTCAAGCCGCGCGAGCAGCGCAGCGCGAGCGCGGGCGAGGTGATCGACCGGCTCCGGAGCCGCGTCGCCTCGGTCCCGGGCATCGCGCTGTACCTCCAGGCAGTGCAGGACCTGCAGGTCGAGAGCCGCGTGAGCCGCACGCAGTACCAGTACACGCTCGAGGATCCCGACCTCGAGGAGCTCGCGGCGTGGGCGCCCCGGGTGCTCACGAAGCTCCAGGCGCTGCCGCAGCTGCGGGACGTCGCGAGCGACCAGCAGACGGCGGGCCTCCAGCTCAAGCTCACCATCGACCGCGACACCGCCGGGCGGCTCGGGATCCAGCCCCAGGCCATCGACGACGCGCTCTACGACGCCTTCGGCCAGCGGCAGGTCTCCACCATCTTCACCCAGCTCAACCAGTACCGCGTCATCCTGGAGGTGAAGCCGGAGTACCAGAAGGACCCGGAGGCGCTGAGCCACATCTACGTGAAGTCGCAGAGCGGGGATCAGGTGCCGCTCGCCGTGTTCACCCGCTTCGAGCAGACCACGGCGCCGCTCGCCATCAGCCACCAGGGCCAGTTCCCCGCCGTCACCATCTCGTTCGACACGGCGCCGGGCGTGGCGCTCGGCGACGCCGTGGACGCCATCCGGCGCGCCGACGCAGAGATCGGGCTCCCGCCCGCGGTGCGCGCGGACTTCGTCGGGGCCGCGCAGGCATTCCGCGAATCGCTCGCGAGCGAGCCCATCCTGGTCCTCGCCGCGCTGGTCACCGTCTACATCGTGCTGGGCGTGCTCTACGAGAGCTACATCCACCCGGTCACGATCCTCTCCACCCTGCCCTCGGCCGGGGTCGGCGCGCTCCTCGCGCTCATGCTCTTCCGGACCGAGTTCAGCATCATCGCGCTCATCGGCATCATCCTGCTCATCGGCATCGTGAAGAAGAACGCCATCATGATGATCGACTTCGCGCTCGAGGCGGAGCGCGAGCAGGGCCTCTCGACCGAGGACGCCATCTACCAGGCGTGCCTGCTGCGCTTCCGGCCCATCATGATGACCACGATGGCGGCGCTCCTGGGCGGCCTGCCGCTCGCGCTCGGGAGCGGCACGGGCTCGGAGCTGCGGCGGCCGCTCGGCGTCAGCATCGTGGGCGGCCTCGTCATCTCGCAGCTGCTCACGCTCTACACGACGCCAGTCATCTACCTGTACATGGCGCGGCTCGGCCGCCTGCTGCGCCGGCGCGGCAGCGCGCCGGAGGAGCGGCCCCGCGCCGTCGCCGGCGGAACATGAGCATCTCCGAGCCGTTCATCCGGCGGCCCGTCGCCACCACCCTGCTCGCCGCGGCGCTGCTGCTGTCGGGCGCCGCCGCCTACACGCAGCTCCCGGTGGCGCCGCTGCCGCGGGTCGACTTCCCCACCATCAACGTCAACGCCGGGCTCCCCGGCGCGAGCCCGGAGACGATGGCCTCGGCGGTCGCGACGCCCCTCGAGCGGCGGTTCGGCCGCATCGCGGGCCTGGCCGAGATCACCTCGGTGAGCTCGCTCGGCTCGACGAGCCTCACGCTCCAGTTCGACCTCGACCGCGACGTGGACGCTGCCGCGCGCGACGTCCAGGCGGCCATCAACGCCTCCGCCGGCGACCTGCCGGCGGGCCTGCCCACCAGGCCGAACTACCGCAAGGTGAACCCGGCCGACGCGCCCATCCTCATCCTGTCGCTCACCTCGGACACCCTGCCGCTCGGGCAGATCTACGACGCCGCGAACACCATCCTGGCGCAGAAGATCGCGCAGGTGGACGGGGTCGGGCAGGTGTTCGTGGGAGGCGGCCAGCAGCCCGCGGTCCGCGTCCAGGTCGACCCCCACGCGCTGGCGGGGGTCGGCCTCGGGCTCGAGGACGTCCGCAGCGCGCTCGCCCAGGCCACCGTCGACCAGCCGAAGGGCGCGCTCAGCGGCGCGAAGCAGACGCAGGCGATCGCGGCGAACGACCAGCTCCTGCGCGCGAGCGGCTTCCGGCCGCTCATCATCGCCTACGGCAACGGCTCGCCGGTGCGGCTCTCCGACGTCGCGACCGTGAGGGACGACGTCGAGAACAACCGCGTCGCGGGCTGGGCGGACGGCAAGCGGGCGGTGCTCATGATCATCCGCCGCCAGCCCGGGGCCAACATCATCGACGTCATCGAGCGCGTGAAGGCGCTCCTGCCGCAGCTCACGCAGACGATCTCGCCGGCCATCGACGTGAAGGTGGCGATGGACCGGAGCCAGACCATCCGCGCCTCGGTGAAGGACGTGCAGCTCGTGCTCGTCCTCTCCGTGCTGCTCGTCGTGCTGGTCGTCTTCGTCTTCCTGCGCAGCGGCTGGGCGACGGTCATCCCCAGCGTCGCGGTGCCGCTCGCGCTCGTCGCCACCTTCGGCGGCATGTACCTGCTCGGCTACAGCATCAACAACCTGTCGCTCATGGCGCTCACCATCTCCACCGGCTTCGTGGTGGACGACGCCATCGTCGTGACCGAGAACGTGACCCGCTTCATCGAGGCGGGCGAGGCGCCGCTCGTGGCGGCGCTCAAGGGCGCGAAGCAAATCGGCTTCACCATCGTGTCGATCACGGCCTCGCTGCTCGCGGTCTTCATCCCGCTCCTCCTCATGGGCGGGATCGTCGGCCGGCTCTTCCGCGAGTTCGCGATGACGCTGAGCATCGCCATCGCCGTGTCGGCCGTGGTCTCGCTCACCCTCACGCCGATGATGGCCTCGCGCCTCCTGCGCGCGAAGGAGGACGAGCGCCATGGGCGCCTCTACCGCTCGTCGGAGCGGATCTTCGAGCGCGTGCTCCACGGCTACGATCGCGGCCTGACCTGGGTGCTCGACCACGCGCGGCTCATGCTGGCGATCACCGTCGGCGCAGCGGCGCTCAGCATCCTGCTCTACATCGTCGTCCCGAAGGGCCTCTTCCCTCAGCAGGACACGGGCGCGCTGGGCGGCATCTCCGACGCGCCCCAAGACATCTCGTTCCCGGCCATGCGCGAGCGGCAGGACCTCGTGAACAAGGTCGTCCTCTCGCACCCCGCCGTGGCGCACATGGTCTCGTTCATCGGCGGCGGCGGCTCGGTGAGCACCGGGAACATGTTCATCGAGCTGAAGCCCAAGGGCGAGCGGAAGCAGACCGCCGACCAGGTGATCGGAGAGCTCCGCCCGAAGCTCGCGCAGGTGCCGGGGATCGCGCTCTACCTCCAGTCCGTGCAGGACGTCCGGATGGGCGGCCGCGTCGGCCGCACCCAGTACCAGTACACGCTCCAGGACGCGAACCTGGACGAGCTGAAGGAGTGGGCGCCGCGCATGCTCGAGAAGCTGAAGACGCTGCCGGAGCTGCGCGACGTCGCGAGCGACCAGCAGACCTCGGCGCTCCAGCTCAAGATCGACGTCGACCGCGACACCGCCGCGCGGCTCGGCATCACCTCGCAGGTGGTGGACGACACGCTCTACGACGCCTTCGGCCAGCGCCAGGTGGCGACCATGTTCACGCAGCTGAACCAGTACCGGGTCGTCCTCGAGGTGAAGCCGGAGCACCAGAAGGACCCCGACTCGCTCCGGAGCATCTACGTCCGGCCGCCCGGCGGCGCGCCGGTGCCGCTCATGACGTTCGCGTCGTTCGCGCCGGGCCCGGCGTCGCTCTCGGTGAACCACCAGGGGCAGTTCCCCGCCGTCACCCTCTCCTTCAACCTCGCGCCGGACGTCTCGCTCGGCCAGGCGCTCACCGCGGTGCACCGGGCCGAGCAGCAGATCGGCCTGCCCGCCAGCATCAAGGCCGCGCCGCAGGGGACGGCGCAGGCCTTCGTCGAGTCGCTCGCGAGCGAGCCCTACCTCGTCCTGTTCGCGCTCATCGCCGTCTACATCGTGCTGGGGGTGCTCTACGAGAGCTACGTCCACCCGATCACGATCCTCTCGACGCTGCCGTCGGCCGGCGTGGGCGCGCTGCTCGCGCTCCTGCTCGTGAGGACCGAGTTCAGCATCATCGCGCTCATCGGCGTCATCCTGCTCATCGGGATCGTGAAGAAGAACGCCATCATGATGATCGACTTCGCGATCGAGGCGGAGCGCGAGGAGGGCGTCTCGACGCGCGAGGCGATCCACCGCGCATGCCTGCTGCGGTTCCGCCCCATCATGATGACCACGATGGCGGCGCTGCTGGGGGGCCTCCCGCTCGCGCTGGGGACGGGCGCGGGCGCCGAGCTCAGGCGTCCGCTCGGCATCACCATCGTGGGAGGGCTCGTGCTCTCGCAGCTCCTGACGCTCTTCACGACGCCCGTCGTCTACCTCGCGCTCGACCGCTTCACGCGGCGCCGGCGGGCGCACGCGCCGGTGGACCGCGCGGCGTGATCAGGGCTGCGCGGCGCGCAGGACGAGGTCCACCTCGATGCGGCAGGTGTCCTCGACCTTGATGAGGAGGAGCGAGGGCCGGACGACGCCGTGCGCGTCGAGGCTCACCTCGAAGCTCGCGCGCGCCCGCGCCGTCCCGTCGGGCGCGAGCTCGAGGGCGACCGGGATCGCCAGCGGGCGCCGGACGCCGTGGAGCGTCAGCTCGCCCTCGAGGGCGAGCTCGACGCTCCCCCCGCGGTCGCCGAGGGCCGCAGGCGCGAGCCGCCCGGAGCCCTTGAAGACGACGACCGCCGGGCCACCGGTGCCGAGGATCTCGCGCACCCGGCCGTCGCGGTCCATGTCGCCGGAGCGGAAGCTCGCGACGGGCACGAGGACCGCCGCGAGCACCTTTCCGTCTTCGTGGACGAGGGCCTTGCCCTGGGCGCTCCTCGACAGCCCCGTCGCGCGATGCAGCTTGTGCGCGGCGTGGTAGCGGATCGCGCTCGAGGCGGGGTCCACGACGAAGGCCTTCGCGACCGGGTCGGTCGCGATGGCCGCTGCTGCTTGCTGGCTCAAGCCTTCACGATGCAGTCGCTCGGGCAGACCGACATGCAGGTCGGGTCGCCGCCGTTGCTCGCGCACTCGTCGCACTTGACGGCGTCGATCTCGTAGTGATCGGGGCCCTCGGCGATCGCCTGCTTCGGGCACTCGGCCTCGCAAGCGCCACAGCTGGTGCAGTCTTCGCCAATCTTGTTCGCCATCTCTGTGTCTCCTGGCTGCCCGAAGGGAGAAACCCGTCCAGCGCCTGGAACCGGGAAGGATTGCGGGACAGCGCCCGGCCGTGATGCACGTCCCACGCCAGCCTCTTTTCGCGCGGCCGCGTGCGGTTTTTCGGCGCAGGTGCGCGCCCGCTGGATGAGGGCGGGCGAGCGGGCGCCATGACCGCGTGCGCAACAAGCGCAGTCACCCGCAAATCATGCGGGGCTCGTACGCGACGGGGCGCCTAATCGGAGCTCGAGCAGCTGCTTGCTCCGGCTCTCACTCGCCTTTCGCCGTTTTCCTCGGTTGCGGTCGGCGTTCAGAGGCGAGTCAGGGTGATTTCCGGGCTCGCTGCGCTCCGCGCTGCGAGCCTTCAACCTGGGGGGAGCGAGCGCCGCTCCCCCCAGACCCCCAGCGCGGGTTTGGAAAAGGGCGAAACCCGAATCTCAACGCAGGCGGGCGGCGACCTTCTCGCTCTGCGCGACGAGGTCCCGCACGAGCTCGCGGGCGCCCTTCGCGACCGCGAGCGGCGCACCCTGCCCGGCCCACATCGAGAGCAGCTCGGGCCGCCCCTGCCGCGCCGCGGCCTGGCGGATCTCCGTCGTGAGCGTGCTCTGGTACGGGTACGGCAGGATCGCGCCGGCCTTCTCCACCTCGACCATGAAGCGGTTCCCGAAACCGCGCACGAGCTTCCCGGAGTAGGCGCGCGTGAGCCTCGTCGCGTCGTCGGCGCGCCGGGCGAGGACCTCTCGCTTGTGCAGGGCGTGCGCCCCGCTCTCCGCGCAGGCGAGGAAGGCCGTCCCCATCTGCACCGCGGCCGCCCCCAGCGCGAAGGCCGCCACGATGCCGCGCCCGTCCATGATCCCGCCGGACGCCACGACGGGCACGCCGACGGCGTCCACGATCTGCGGCACGAGCGCCAGCGTCCCGATGAGCCCGCGCTCGGGGGGAACGGCGAAGGACCCGCGGTGCCCGCCCGCCTCCGCGCCCTGCGCCACGACGCCGTCGACGCCCGTCGCCTCGAGGGCGCGTGCCTCCTCGACCGTCGTCGCGGTGCCCAGGACGAGCGTGCCGATCGCGTGGAGCGCGCGCACCTCGGCCTCGGGCAGCGCGCCGAAGGTCGAGCTGAAGACGGGAACCCGCTCCTCCTTCACGATCGCGAGCTGCGCCTCGAAGTCGGGCGGCGGTCCCGGCCTCGCCACGCCGGAGAGCCCGAGCTCGCGGCGGATCGGCTCGAGCGCGGCGCTCGCGGCGCTCACCTCCGCTTCCGTCGGCGCGCGCCGGCTCGGCTCCGGGATGAAGAGGTTCACCGCGAACGGCCGGGAGGTCCGGGCGCGGATGTCCCGGATGGCGGTGCGGACCGCCTCCGGCGCGAGATACCCGCCGCCGAACGAGCCGAGGCCGCCCGCCTCGCTGACGGCAGCGACGAGGTCGGGCGTGCCGGGGCCGCCCGCCATCGGCGCGAGGATGATGGGGTGCTCGATGCCGAGCTTCTGCGCGAGGACCCTGGGCCACATGCCGGGACGTATGTGGCCGGCGCCGTCCGCGCGCTACACCCGGTCGCGCGGCATGTTCCCCAGACCGCCTGCGTTCACCACGTCCGCGAAGCCCGCCTGCCTCAGCATGGACGCCGCCGCGGCGCTCCGGGAGCCCGAGGCGCAGTACAGGACGATGGGCCTGTCCTTCGACAGGTCCTTCAGGCGGCCGAGCAGCGACTGGAGCGGGATGTTCACCGCGCCCGGGTAGGCCCCGCCCCGGAACTCGTCGGGCGTGCGCACGTCCACGATCTTCGCTCCAGCCGCGATCTTCGCCTTCACGACCTCGATCGACATGCTCCGCCCTCCGAACAGGCGCCGGATGACGACGAGGGCCACCAGCGCCAGGGCGGCCATGGTCCAGAGGGTCACGTGGGCTCCATCTCGAATCCGCCTTCGGCCACCATGCTGAGGTGCCCGCCGGTGAGGTTGACGACGTCCCGGAAGCCGCGCTCCTTCAGGAGCCGGACCGCCAGGTGCGCCCGGAACCCCGAGCGACAGACCACGACGACGCGGCGGTCCCTCGGGAGCGCCTCCCACCTCAGCCGGAGATCGTCGAGCGGGATGTGAGTCGCCCCGCGCAGGTGGGAGCGCTCGAACTCGGCGCGGCTGCGGACGTCCAGCACGGCGGGGCCCTCGCCCGAGGCGAGCGCCGCCTTCAGCTCCGCGGCTGCGACGAGGGGGCTGAACCCGGAGACGTCGTTCTGGGCCACGAACGCGGCGATGTTCACGGGGTCGTTCGCCGACGAGTACGGCGGCGCGTAGGCGAGGTCGAGCTCGGCCAGGTCCGCGAGCGTCATCCGGCCGTGCAGCGCCGTCGCGAGCACGTCGATCCGCTTCTCCACGCCCGCGTGCCCGAACGCCTGCGCGCCGAGCAGCCGCGACGAGCTCCGGTCGTACACGAGCGCGAGCGAGAGCTCCTTCGCGCCGGGGTAGTAGCCCGCGTGGTGGTCCTTGTGGACGATCGCGACGCCGGCGTCGATCCCGGCCTCGCGCGCCGCGCGCGCGGAGAGCCCGGTCATGGCGGCGGTGGCGTCGAAGATCTTCACGGCGCTCGTGCCGAGCACGCCCGGGTACCGGAGGTCGTGCCCGAGCGCGTTCGACGCCGCGATGCGCCCCTGGCGGTTGGCGGGGCCGGCGAGCGGGACGCGGACCCGGCGCCCGGACACCGCGTGCGCCACCTCGACCATGTCGCCCGCGGCGTAGACGTGGGGATCGGACGTGCGGAGATGGTCGTCCACGACCAGGCCGCCCGACGGTCCGATCTCGAGGCCGGCGCGCCGCGCGAGCCCGAGCTCCGGCCGGACCCCGACCGAGAAGAGGACCACGTCGGCCGCGATGCGGCGGCCTCCGGTCAGCTCCACCGTCCGGTCCGCGGCGTGCACCGCGCTCACGCCGGCGCCGGTGACGACGCGGACGCCGTTCGACTCGAGCTCGCCCGCGACGCGGACCCCGAACTCCCGGTCCATGACGGCCAGCACCGTCGGCAGGAGCTCCACGACGGTCGTCTCGAGGCCGCGCTTCCGGAACGCCTCGGCCATCTCGAGCCCGACGAAGCCGCCGCCCACCACCACCGCGGTCCTCGGACGCTCGGCGTCGAGGTAGGCGTGCAGCCGGTCCATGTCGGGCACCGTCCACAGCTCGAACACGTGCGGCGCATCGGCGCCGGGCACGGGCGGCACGACCGGGCTGCCCCCCTGCGCCAGGATGAGGGCGTCGTACGGGAACCACGCCTCCCCGTCGGGCCCTCGCGCGCGGACGCGCCGTAGAGCGCGGTCGATCTCGAGGGCCTCCGTCTCGACGAGCGCCTGGACGCGGTAGCGGGACGCGAACCCCTTCGGCGTCTGGAGGAGCAGCTTCGAGCGCTGCGCGATCTCCCCCGAGATGAAGTACGGGAGCCCGCAGTTGGCGTAGGAGACGTACGGACCACGCTCGAGGAGCGTGATCTCCGCCTCCTCGCTGATCCGCCGCGCCCGCGCCGCGGCGGTCGCGCCCGCGGCGACGCCTCCGATGATGACGAGCCTCTTCTTCATGCCATGGTGAGAGCCTACCGGCCGCATGGAGATTCACGGGCCTCCGAGCGAAGGGTGGTTGCGGGGGGGCCCGTCTCCTGCTTATCGACGCTGGGCATGGTCGAGACGCTCGCGGCATGGGTCCGGGACGCGCGGGGGCGCACGAGGGCGCTCGCCGCGGCGCTCGCGCCCGACGCGCTGCTCGGGCCCCGGCTCGCCATCGTCAACCCGCCGCTCTGGGAGCTCGGGCACGTCGCGTGGTTCCAGGAGAGGTGGGTCCTGCGCCACGCGGCGCGGAGGCGCCCGCTCCGCGCCGACGGCGACGCGCTCTACGACTCCGCGGCGATCCCGCATGACGCGCGCTGGACCCTGCCG
>DASWDS010000153.1:0-15983 GCA_036395165.1 Anaeromyxobacteraceae bacterium
CCCCCTCGGCGATGTGCTCCGCCTTCCGCCCCTCGCTGACGGCCCTCCCGAGCGCCGGGTCGCCGTGGCTCGTGAAGTAGAGGAAGGGCCGCTCCTCGCCGTACTCCTCGCCCATGAAGAGGAGCGGCAATCCGGACCCGAGGACGACGAGCGTGGCGATGGGCGCGAGCGCCTCGCGCGGCACGAGGGTCGAGAGCCGTTCTCCGGCCGGGCGGTTCCCGACCTGGTCGTGGTTCTGCGCGCAGAAGACGAAGCGCGAGGGGGAAAGCCCCGCCGTGTCCGTGCCCCAGCGCCGGTTGCGGAAGCGCGACGGCTCACCCTGGAAGGCGAAGCCCTCGGCGAGCGCACGGGCGAGGCGATCCATCCCGCCGAAGTCGGCGTAGAACGCCCGCCGCTCCCCGGTCAGGAGCGCGTGCAGCGCGTGGTGGAAGTCGTCGGCCCACATCGCGGAGCAGCCCCAGCCGCGCGGAGGCGGGTCGACCACCTTGCGGTCCTCGAGGTCGCTCTCCGCGACCACGTGGATCCGGCGCCCGCTCTCGGTCCCGAACGCCGCGACCGCGTCGGACAGCTCGGCCACGACGTGCCGCGGGCTGTCGTCCGGGATGGCGTGGACGGCGTCGAGCCGGAGCGCGTCCACCCGGAAGTCGCGCACCCACTGGAGCGCCGCTTGCACGACGTAGGCGCGCACGGGGCCGGAGCCGTCGCCGTCGTAGTTCATGCCGTCGCCCCAGGGCGACCTGTGACGATCCGTGAAGTACGGTCCGAAGAGTGGGAGGTAGTTCCCCTCCGGGCCGAGGTGGTTGTAGACGACGTCGAGGCAGACCGCGAGCCCGAGCCCGTGCGCGCGATCGACGAAGCGCTGCAGCGCGTCGGGGCCGCCGTACCCCTCGTGCACGGCGTGGAGCGCCACGCCGTCGTAGCCCCAGTTTCGGCGGCCCGCGAACGGCTGGACCGGCATCAGCTCGACGCAGGTGACGCCGAGGTCCACCAGGTCCGGCAGGCGCACCGCCGCCGAGTCGAGCGTCCCCTCCGGCGTGAAGGTCCCGACGTGCAGCTCGTAGAACGCGAGCTCCTCGAGCGGGAGCCCGGGGAACGCGTGGCGCCACGGATGGCGCCGCGCGTCCCACACCGCCGACGCGCCATGCACGCCATCCGCTTGCCGGCGCGACGCCGGATCGGGCAGGGCCCGTCCGTCCGCCAGGACGAAGGCGTAGCGATCGCCCGCCTTCGCTTCCCTGACCAGGGTGGACCACCAGCCGTCCGCCGCCGGCTGGAGCGCGTGATCGCGCCCGCTCACGCGGACGGCGAGCGGGGCGCGCGCGTCGGGACCGGTGGCGCCGGCGGGTCGGAGCGCCGGCGCCCAGACGGAGAAGCGGACCGCGCCCTCCAGCACCTCGGCACCATGGAAGGGACGGTGGACGTGCTGCGTCATGCAGGAAGATAGGGCTCGCCCCCGCGAGCCAGAAAGGTGGCGCGGCGGCCGCGCCGCGGTTGCAAAAGGGTCTTGCGGAAACCACGCTCAGCTGTGGCGCCGAGCTTTCGAGTCGGCTAACCTGCCTTCCCCATTCTTTGTCGCACAACCACTTACCCCGAGGGCATCGTCCGCATGCGCGCACCAGTCCAGAGCGGTGAGAAGCGTCCCACCTCGAACCCCCACCTCATCGCCTGGGTCGACGAGATGGTGAAGATGTGCAAGCCGGATCGGGTGCACTGGTGCGACGGCTCCGAGGAGGAGAAGAAGCGGCTCGTCGAGGAGGCGCTCGCGTCGAAGGTCCTCCTCAAGCTCGACCAGAAGAAGCTCCCGGGCTGCTACTTCCACCACTCGAACCCGAGCGACGTCGCGCGCGTCGAGCACCTCACCTTCATCTGCACCCCGACGAAGGAGGAGGCCGGCCCGACCAACAACTGGATGGAGCCGAAGGAGGCGTACAAGAAGCTCGCCGCCATCTACGACGGCTCGATGAAGGGCCGCATCATGTACGTCGTGCCGTACGTGATGGGGCCGGCGAAGTCGCCCTTCTCGAAGATCGGGATCGAGCTCACCGACTCCGTGTACGTGGCCCTCAACATGGGGATCATGACGCGCATGGGGAAGGTCGCGCTCGACCGCCTCGGCGAGGGCGGCAAGGAGTTCAACAAGGGACTCCACTCGGTCGCCGACTGCAACCCCGACCGGCGCTTCATCTGCCATTTCCCGCAGGACAACGCGATCTGGTCGGTGGGCTCCGGGTACGGCGGCAACGCGCTCCTCGGCAAGAAGTGCCTCGCGCTCCGGATCGCGAGCTACCTCGCCAAGAACGAGGGCTGGCTCGCCGAGCACATGCTCATCCTCGAGGCGGAGAGCCCGACGGGCGAGAAGCACTACGTCGCGGGGGCGTTCCCCTCCGCGTGCGGCAAGACGAATTTCGCGATGATGATCCCGCCCCCGGAGTTCGAGGGCTGGAAGGTCCGGACCGTCGGCGACGACATCGCCTGGATGCGCGTCGGCGAGGACGGGCGCCTCTGGGCGGTGAACCCCGAGTTCGGGTACTTCGGCGTCGCCCCCGGCACGAACCGCAAGACGAACCCGAACGCGATGGACACCATCCGGAAGGACACGCTCTACACCAACGTCGCGCGCACGGCCGAGGGCGACGTGTGGTGGGAGGGCATGGACGGCGAGACGCCCGCCGAGCTCATCGACTGGAAGGGGCAGCCCTGGAAGAAGGGCTCGACCGAGAAGGCGGCGCACCCGAACAGCCGCTTCACGGCCCCGGTGCAGAACAACCCTGCCCTCTCGCCCTCGTTCGACGATCCCAAGGGGGTTCCGATCAGCGCCATCATCTTCGGCGGCCGGCGCTCGACGACGGTGCCGCTCGTGCTCCAGTCGTTCAACTGGACGCACGGGGTGTACCTCGGTGCGACGATGGGCTCCGAGACCACCGCCGCCGCGACCGGCGCCGTGGGCGTCGTGCGGCGCGACCCGATGGCCATGCTGCCCTTCTGCGGCTACGACATGGGCAGCTACCTGGGACACTGGCTCGCCATGCAGGGGCGGATCGCGAACCCGCCCAAGGTCTTCCTCGTCAACTGGTTCCGGAAGAGCCAGGACGGCAAGTGGCTGTGGCCGGGCTACGGCGACAACATGCGCGTCCTCAAGTGGATGCTCGACCGCTGCGAGGGCAGGGCCGCCGCGAAGGAGACGGTGCTCGGCTTCACCCCGAAGGAGGGCGAGCTCGACGTGCGCGGCCTCAAGGACGCCGACCCCGCCGGCGCCACGCGCATCGACCTGAAGGAGTGGGAGGGCGAGCTGGAGAGCCAGGCGGAGTGGTTCCAGAAGCTCGGCAAGACGCTCCCGCCCGCGCTCGAGCACCAGCGCCAGATGCTGCTCGCGCAGGTGCGGGCGTCGCTCTCGGCCGCCAAGTAGGCGGAGTCCCTGCTGCTCTCGTCCCCCTCCCCCTGGAAGGGGGAGGGCCCGGGAGAGGGTCGGCTCACGACGGGCGGGGCGCATGCGCCCCGCCCTATCTCTTTCTTCTCCATGTGCACCCTCGCCGTCGCCTTCCAGACCGACCGCCGCTGGCCGCTCGTCATCGCGGCAAATCGTGACGAGCGGCTCGGCCGCGCCTCCGAGGGTTGGGCGCTGCGCGAGCCCGCCAGCGGCCCCCGTTACGCGGCGCCGAAGGACCTGCTCGCGGGCGGGACGTGGATCGGCGTCTCGGCGCGCGGCGTGTTCGCGGCCGTGACGAACTACCACGCGCCCTCGGGGGCGTTTCCCGACCCGAGCCGGCGCTCGCGCGGCGAGCTCGTCGGGAAGGCGCTCGCGCACCCGGACGCGGCCGCTGCGCGCGCGGCGCTCTCCGCCGAGGACGCCGCCGCGTACAACCCGTTCCACCTCGTGGTCGCGGACGCGGAGCGCGCGTTCCTGCTGCGCTTCGACGGCGACCGCGGCGCGCTCCAGGACCTGGGACCGGGGCTCCACGTCGTGACGGAGCAGGCGCACGAGGACCGGGGCCCGCGCGGCGAGCTGGTCCGCGCGCGCTGGCCGCTCGACCTCGACCCGGCGCGGCTCCGCGAGGTGCTCACCATCCACGGCCCGGGGCGCGAGGGGACGTGCATCCACGCCGACCCGCTCTACGGGACGCGCTCCGCGACGGTGCTCCGGCTCGCACGCTCGCTCGACGCGTCCGAGCTCTACGCGGCCGACGGCCGCCCCTGCACGTCGCCACTCGAGGACAGGTCGCGGCTCCTCCAGGCGCTCGCGCTTGACACCGGCGGCGACGTCCATCATTGAGGCGGCATGGGCCTCCTCGACCGCGTGACCTTCAAGCAGACCTCCACCGCGCCACCCGAGGCCATCGAGGTGGGCGAGCGGGGAGACCTCGTGATCCTGTGGGAGGGCGGGACGCGCGTGGCGATCCCGCCCAGGCAGCTCCGCGACCAGTGCCCGTGCGCGAGCTGCATCGAGGAGGGCACGGGCCGGAAGCTCCTCGACCCGGCGACGATCCCCGCCGACATCCGCCCGCTCGAGGTGAAGGGCGTCGGGAACTACGCCGTCCAGATCCAGTGGTCGGACGGGCACGGCTCCGGGATCTACACGTGGCAGACGCTCCGCCGCGCCTCGGGGCTGCCCCCGGAATAGCCGCGCCCGCAGACCGTTCGGAGGGTCAGCCTCCGGCCCGCCGCCATGCTCGTCTTCATTTCGGATCTGCACCTCCGCCCGGGCACCCCGAGCCCGGTCTCGCGCGCCGCGCAGTTCCGGCGCCTGTGGCAGCGCGTCGAGGAGGGCAGGCCGGGGTCGCCGGTCCGCCTGGTCCTCGTCGGCGACATCTTCGACCTCGTGCGCGCGCCGCAGTGGCTCGGCACGAAGGTGCGGCCGTACGCCGAGCCGTCGCCCGAGCTCGCGGCGGTGGTGAAGGAGATCGTGGACGCGACCCTCGAGGCGGACCGGGCGTTCTTCGACGCCGCGCGCGCCAAGGTGGACGAGGGCGCCCTCGAGATCGAGTACCTGCTCGGCAATCACGACCGGCTCCTCCAGCACGCGCCCGCCGCGCGCGCGGCCATCCGCGCCGCGCTGCGCATGAAGGGCGGCGACGCGCCCTTCCCCACCTCGCTCGTCTTCCCCGAGCAAGGCGTCCTCGCCTACCACGGCCACACCGTCGATCTCCTGTGCCACGAGGCCGACGGGTCGGCGCCGCTCGGCGACGTCATCGCCTCCGAGCTCATCATCCGCTTCCCGGTCGAGATCCGGCGGAAGGTGGAGCTCCCCGACCCGTGGCTCGACGACATCGACGACGTTCGCCCGATCCTCGCGGTCCCGGGCTGGGTGCGCTCCGTCGCGCGCGAGGAGCCGCAGCTCGTCTCCGACGCGGTGGGCCGCGTCTGGCGCGACCTCGTCGACGAGTTCCTCGCGAACGCGTGGGTGCGCACGTGGATGCGGGACCACCACCGCGCGCTCAAGCTCGACTTCGCGCAGCGCGTGAAGCTGCTCCTCGCGCTCTCAGCGCGCGCGAAGCCGCGCGACGAGCCGCGCCTCACCCAGCTCTACTACTTCCTGATGAAGCTCCTCGACGTGCGCTTCGCGAGGACGGCGCTCCGGACGCTCGAGCAGAAGGAGCACCGCGGGCTGCGCTTCGTGGTGAACGGCCACACGCACTTCGCGGCCATGACGCCGCTCGGGCTCGTGAACGGGAAGCCCGGCTGCTACTTCAACACCGGGACCTGGCGCCAGCTCCGGCAGCTCGGCACGATCGCGCGCGGCCGGCCCGCCTTCCTCGCGTACGACGCGGCCGCGTACCTCGTCTTCTACGACGACGACGACCCGCTGGGCCGCACGTTCGAGTGGTGGCAGGGCGCGGGCGGGTAGCCCGCCCGCCGCCGCTAGACCGCCCCCTGCAGCATGGTGATCACCGTGTGCCGGTTCACCGCGGGCACGTGGCCGAGGCGCTCGCGCCCGAACCGGGTGTGGCGCACCTCGCCGGTCGCCCCGCGCAGCGCGTGCACCAGCAGGCGCACCGTGTTCACGTCGGCGTGACCCGCGGTGGCCTCCGCGATGAGGACATCAGCGGCGCCGCGCGCGTCGAAGGGCTCCGAGCGGAAGGCGCGCGCCTGCGTGAGCGCCGCGAACGCGCTCGCGATCCCGACCACCTCGACCGCGCGCGAGGGCGTGTGCGGCAGGCTCGGATACCCGTACCCCCCGCGCCAGTGGTGCGAGAGCGCGGCGTCGACCGCCGGGTGGAGGCCGAGGAGCTGCGCGAGGTGCAGGCCGCCGAGGAGCGGGTGCGCCGCCACCTCCATCATCTCCGCCTGGCCGAGCGGCTCGCCGTTCCGGGCGAGGTGGAACGAGACGTGGCGCATGCCGAGGTCGTGCAGGAGACCCGCCGCCGCCATGTCCGGCAGCGCGGGGGCCTCCCCCGCCGCGGCGATGAGGAGGCGCGCCGTCACCGCCGCCGTCGAGAGCGCGTGCCGGTACCGCGCCGGGTCGGAGATCTTGAGCGCGTGCAGCTCGTCGAAGATCGCCTGCGGCAGGCGCAGGGCGAGGAGCGCCCGCGCGACCGCGGCCTGCACCCCCGCGCCGCGGAAGAGGTGGCGGTACGCCGGGTCCGCGAGCGGGAGGTGGAGGTCCTCCGCCGTGGAGGTCTCGGAGAGGGGGCGCCGCGCGACCGCTGGCGCGCGCCGCGCCGCGTCCTGGACGCCCGAGACCGAGACGACGGCGCCGCGCTTCCCGAGCACGGCGCCGCGTGCGTCGACGAGATCGCGTGTCAGGACGACGCGGTCGAACAAGCTCCCTCCCGAGAGATCGCGAGCGTAGCAGAGCGGCCGCTCGGGCGCCTACCTAGTCCAGATGGGGGCTGTGGGGCGATATGGTCTTTGCGGTCAGCGCCGCTTCCGCGACATCGCGCGGTCGATCTCCCGCTTCGTCTCCCGCGATGATCTGACGGGGCGTGCCGCCCCGCCCCGTCGAGCAGAGCTCGCCGGGGGCCCACCCCTGCTGGCCGGGTCCCTTCGCGCTTCGCGCCGGCGTTCGCCGGAACGCGAAGCGCCCCCCGGCGGCGCGCCTTCGGCGCGTGTCAGCGCCGCTTCCGCGACATCGCGCGGTCGATCTCCCGCTTCGTCTCCCGCTCCGCGATCGCCTCTCTGCGATCCTCGTGCTTGCGGCCCTTGGCCAGGCCGAGCTCCACCTTGGCCCATCCCTGCTTGAAGTAGAGCGAGAGCGGGACGAGCGTGTAGCCGCGCTGCTCCACCTTGCCGCGGATCTTGTCGAGCTCCTCGCGCTTCATGAGCAGCTTGCGGTCGCGGAGCGGGGCGTGGCCGAAGAACGCCGCCGGGCCGTACTCGCCGATGCGGCAGTTGACGAGGAAGAGCTCCTCCCCGCGCGGCTGCGCGTAGGAGTCGGACAGCGACAGGTTGCCGGCGCGCAGCGACTTCACCTCGCTGCCGGTGAGGGCGAGCCCGGCCTCGTACGTCTCCTCGACCTGGAAGTCGAAGCGCGCGCGACGGTTGGTCGCGACCACCTTCACGCCGTCGGGCGCGGCCTTGCCCTTCCCCTTCACGGCAAGGCCACGTTGTCGATGAGGCGGGTGGCGCCGAAGACCGCCGCGATCAGCATGCGGCTGCCGGGCGCGGCGATGGCGACGCGCTCGAGCGTCGCCGGGTCGACGATCTCGGCGTAGTCGAGCCGCGCCCCGGCGCCTTCGACGGCACGGGCGGCGCCGGCGGCGAGCGCGGCCGCGTCGCGCTCCCAGGCGGCGGCGCGGCGCTGTGCGTCGAACAGGGCCCGGGAGAGCACGCCGGCGCGCCGGCGCTCGTCCGGCGAGAGGTACGCGTTGCGCGACGAGAGCGCGAGGCCATCCGCCTCGCGGACGATGGGCATCCCCACCACCTCGACCCCGAAGTCGAGGTCGCGGACCATCGCGCGGATGACTTGGAGCTGCTGCCAGTCCTTCTCGCCGAAGAGCGCGACGTGCGGGCGGGTGAGGTTGAAGAGCTTCGCCACCACCGTCGCGACGCCGCGGAAGTGGCCGGGACGCCGCTCGCCGCAAAGGCCCCGGCTCAGGCGCTCGACGGCGATCCAGGTCTCGTGCTCCCTCGCGTACACCTGGTCTGCGCGCTCCGGCGCGAGGACCCGGTCGATGCCGGCGCGCTCGCACTTGGCGAGGTCGCCCTCGAGATCGCGCGGGTAGCGCCCCAGGTCCTCCGCCGGCCCGAACTGCGCCGGGTTCACGAAGATGGTGGCGAGGGCGAGCCCGTCCGGGCCCGCGAGCCGGCGCGCCTCGCGCATGAGCGAGAGGTGGCCGTCGTGCAGGAAGCCCATCGTCGGCACGAGCGCGAGGCGCCTGCCGCCGGCGCGCTCCGCCGCGCAGCGGCGCTGCCACTCCCTGGGATCGCGGATGAGCTCGGTCGGCATGGCGTGCGGTCGCGCCCGGCTCCTCGCGGGCGGGCGCATCATGCATCAGGGGCGCTGCGGGGGCTACACCGGCGCGCCGAAGGCCTGCTGCTCGTCCGGCCGCTCGTCGTCGACGGCGTGCAGGAGCCGCAGCGTCGCCGAGTGGAAGCTGTGCTCGTCGGCAGGGAACGAACCGCCGTGCACCTCCCCCACGTACGCGGCGACCGCGCCAGCGACGCCGCCGCCGAGCTCGGCGAAGCGCTTCACGAACTTCGGCTTGAAGGCGCCGTCCAGGCCGAGGAGGTCGTTCACGACGAGCACCTGCCCGTCGCAGTGGGACCCCGCGCCGATACCGATGGTCGGGATGGCGAGCTGGCCGGTGATGATGCGCGCCAGCTCGGCGGGGATGCACTCGAGGACGATCGCGAAGCAGCCGGCCTCCTCGAGCGCCTTCGCGTCTCGGAGCAGCCGGTGCGCCTTCTCCGCGTCCTTCCCCTGCACCACGTAGCCGCCCATCTTGTGCACGGACTGCGGGGTGAGGCCGATGTGCCCCATGACCGGGACGCCCGCGCGCACGATGCGATGGATGACGTCCGCGTAGTCGGCGCCGCCCTCGAGCTTCACGGCCTCGGCGCCGCCCTCCGCCACGAGGCGCATGGCGCTCTTGACGGCGTCGTCTGCGCTCGCCTGGTAACTGCCGAACGGCATGTCGGCGGTGACGTGGGCGCGCCCCTGCGAGCGCGAGAGGCCGCGGCGCACCGCGGCCGAGTGGTAGATCATGTGCTCGAGGGTGACGGGCAGGGTCGAGTCGTGGCCCTGGAACACCATCCCCAGCGAGTCGCCCACGAGGATCGCGTCGGCGCCGGCGTCGTCCACGAGCCGCGCCATGGTCGCGTCGTACGCGGTGACCATGGCGATCCGCTCGCCGGCCCCCTTCATCCTGCGCAGATCGGTGATGGTGACGCGCTTGCGCGGCGCCGACGGCTGACTGGACATGTCCCGCCTCCGGTGCAGGCCCGTCGCCGGGTCCCGCCCATTGCGAAGGGAAGGTAGGAAATCTACCCCGGACGACGCACCCGTGCCAATGGCGATCGTGGGCTGCGGCGCGGCCGGCAGATCAGCGCGTCGGGTTGTAGTGCTGCGTGCCCTTGCGGTGGCGGCGAATGACCGCGATCAATGCGTCGGCATCGGCCGCCGAGGCGGCGAGGTCGATGTCGCTCGTGTTCACGACGAGCAGCGGCGCGTCGTCGTAGTGGAAGAAGAAGTCGTTGTAGACCTTCCCGAGCGCGTCGAGGTAGGCCGGGTCGAGGTGGCGCTCGAACGGCCGTCCGCGCCGTCGGATGCGGGACAGCAGCACGTCCTGCCGCGCCTGCAGGTAGACGACGAGGTCCGGCTTCACCGTGCGACCCCCGAGCAACGCGTAGATCTGCTCGTAGAGCGCGAGCTCGTTCGCATCGAGGTTCAGCGCCGCGAAGATGCGGTCCTTCGCGAACAGGTAGTCGGCGACGGTGACCTGGTCGAAGAGGTCCTGCTGAAAGAGCCCCTGCTGCTGCTGGAACCTCGAGAGCAGGAAGAAGAGCTGGGTCTGGAACGCGTGCTTGCGTCGATCCTCATAGAAGCTGCCGAGGAAGGGATTCTCGTCGACTGGCTCCGAGACCAGCCGCCCGCCCATGCGCTCGACGAGAAGATTGGCGAGGGTCGTCTTGCCTGCCCCAATCGGGCCCTCGATGGCGATGTAGCGAGCCCGTTCCATCTCTTCTCCTCGGAGGCGCGGGAGCTTGCCACGGGCGACACGCCACTGTCCACGCTCGGATCGACGGGAGTTTACGCCGTGTCCGGCACCGCAGCCCGGCACCGCAGCCCGGTGTCCGGCATCGCAGCCGCCGCAGCGCGGGAACCCGGCGGAGGGACCCGAGTCGTACCCACATGATCCCACGATCAGGCTCACCATGATCGCTCGATCACAGGCTATTGACAAGTCATGTGGTGTCATCTATCGTCATGCCGGTTGGGAGCGTATTCGAGTCCAGCCGTCGGAGGCGACCGTCGATGGGTGCAGCGCGAAGGACGGCGACCACGCAGCGGGAGACGGTGGCGGCCTCGCGGCGCGCGCCCGAAGGGGTCGATCCGGCGTTCCACCGGGCCATCTTGAAGATCGCGCTCGAGCTCAAGAAGCCGAGCGCGCCAGGTTACGACGCGATCGTGGAGCAGACGATCAGGACCATGAGGCTCGACCCCGTCGCCTTCCGCCGGCACCTCGGCGAGAACGGGGCGCGCAACATGAGCCTCTTGCTCGCGACCGCGCGCGGCCCCGGCCTCTAGGCGGGGCCGGAGGACATGGGCGCCCGCTCGACCGATGGGCGTGGGCGGGCGGAGATAGCGGGCGGGCGCTCATGCATTCCACGCCGAGTCAATCGAGGACGCGCCGATGTGCAAGATGAAGGGCTGCAGCCGCCCGAGCTTCGTCGGCGGGCTGTGCGGCTTCCACGCGCTGCAGGGCTACTACCAGGCGCGCCCGCCGCGCGCCGCGACGCCGCGGAGGTCGAAGCGCGCCCGCGCTGCCGCCGCGCTCCGCGACAGCACGCGCGAGCCGCCCGCAGGGTAAGCTACCTCCCGAGCGCGCGCTCGAGGGCGGCCCACTCCTCCACCGTCAGTGTCTCGCCGCGCCGGCGCGCGTCGATGCCCGCGGCCGTGAGCGCCACCGCGAGGCGTTCGTCGGGCGCGACCCGGCCGGCGGCGAGCGCGTTCGCGAGCACCTTCCGCCGCTGCGCGAAGCCGGCCTTCACGAGCCGCCGGAAGCGCGCCTCGTCCATGACGGCCGCGCGCGGCGGACCGAACGCGACGCGCAGGAGCGCGCTCTCGACCTTCGGCGGAGGATGGAACGCGCCGGCGGGGACAAGGCGCTCCACCGAGACGTGCGCCCGCTGCTGCAGGAGCACCGAGAGGAGCCCCCAGTCCTTCGTGCCTGGCGTCGCCGCGAGCCGCTCCGCGACCTCGCGCTGGAGCAGGAAGACCGCGCGCGAGACGACGTCCGCCTGGTCGAGGAGGCCGAAGAGGATCGGGCTCGTGAGGTGGTACGGGAGGTTCCCGACGACGGAGACCTTCCCACCGCGCGCCAGCGCGCGGTAGTCGAGCCGCGCCGCGTCCGCCTCGAGGAGCTGGATGCGATCGCCGAGCTCGCCCCGCAGCACCGCCGCCATGTCGCGATCGCGCTCGACGGCGACCACCTCGGCGCCGCGCGCGAGGAGCCGCGCCGTCAGGTGCCCGAGCCCCGCGCCGAGCTCGACCACGCGCTCGCCGGACGCCTCGACCGCGAGCCGCGCGATGTGATCGAGGATCTCCTCGTCGCCGAGGAAGTTCTGGCCCCAGCTCTTCTTGGCGCGGAACCCGTACTTGCCGAGGAGCGCGCGCGGCGACGGGTACGTCACAGCCGCCAGCCCGCGTCGGCGTTGAGCTCCGGTCCCTCGACCTCGCCGCGGAGGAAGGCGTGCGTGCCGGCGACGGCGATCATGGCGGCGTTGTCGGTGCAGAGCCGCGGCGGCGGCAGGAAGACCTCGACGTCGTCATACTCCCCGGCCCGCTCCACGACGGCGGCCCGGAGCCGGCTGTTGGCGGCGACGCCGCCCGACAGCACGACGCGCTGCAATTGCAGGGTCCGCGCCGCCCGGAAGAGCTTCTGCACGAGCGCCCCGACGATCGCCTCCTGGTAGCTCGCGCACAGATCGGCGAGCCCCTGCCCCTCCGGCACGCCGTGCTTGCGGACGTGGTGGAGGAGCGCCGTCTTGAGCCCCGAGAAGCTGAAGTCGAGCTCGCTGCCCCGCACGATCGCCCTCGGGAACCGGAGGCCCTTCGCCTGGCCGCCCTTCGCGAGCTCGTCGATCGCGATGCCGCCCGGGTACGGGAGCCCGAGGAGCTTCGCGCCCTTGTCGAACGCCTCGCCGGCGGCGTCGTCGCGGGTGGCGCCGAGCAGGCGGTATCGGCCGAAGCCCTCTGCGAGGTAGAGCGACGTGTGGCCGCCCGAGACGACGAGCCCGAGGAAGGGGAAAGCGGGCGGCGGGTCCACGAGGAAGGCGGCCACGAGGTGGCCCTCGAGGTGGTTCACGCGGACGAGCGGCTTCTGCCATGCGAGCGCGAGCGCCTTCGCGACCTGCACGCCGACGAGGAGGGCGCCCACCAGCCCGGGGCCGCTCGTGACGGCGACGGCGTCGAGGCCCTCCGGCGCGACGCCGGCGCGCGAGAGCGCCTCGTCCACGACCGGCATCACCTGCATGACGTGGTTGCGGCTCGCGAGCTCGGGGACGACCCCGCCCCAGCGCCGGTGCAGCTCGATCTGGGTCGCCACGACGTCCGAGAGCGCGCGCCGGCCGTCCTCGACCACCGAGGCGGCGCACTCGTCGCAACTCGTCTCGATACCGAGGATCTTCACGATAGGTCTATTTCATCTGCGCCAGCACCGACCGGACGTCGGCTGCGTAGCGCCCGTGCGGCTCGAGCGCAAGGTACCGCTTGTACGAGCGCCTCGCTTCGGCGAAGCGCTTGTCGCCCAGGTAGATCTCACCGAGGGCGATATAGGCCTCTGCGTTGCGGTCGTCCACCTCGACCGCCCTCCGCAGCGCCCTGAGCGCCGGCCCGGGCTGATTCGCATCGTACAGGGAGCGGCCGAGCCCGGCCAGCGCGGGGCTCGTCTCTCGCAGCGCGATGGCAAGGCGGTACTCGGCGATCGCCGCCGTGAAGTTGCCCGCCTCGTACTTGCGCTGGGCGGCGTCGAGCGCGCGCTGGTAGCCGTCGTCCGGCGGGGTCGGGGTCGGGGTTGATGGTTCAGGCCCCCTCCCCCCGCTTGCGGCGGGGGCGTCGGGGGCGGAGCCCCCGACTTCGATCGACGGTGAAGCCGGCGGCCGCTCGCGGTAGCGAGTTGAGGCGCCGGAGGCGCCTGCCGCCGGGTCGGGGAGAGGGGCAGGATCCGAGGACGGCCGACCCTCTCCCCGGCCCTCTCCTTGCCAGGGAGAGGGTGACGAAACGCTCGGGGTCGCGGTCGCGGTCGCGCTCTCGCCGGACGCCGCGCGACGCGCGAGGAGCTTCCAGCCGGCCGCTCCACCCGCGAGGACGGCGATCACCGCGGCGAGCGGAAGCGCGACCGAGCGCCTCCCCGCGGCGCTCGTCGCGCGCGGCTCGGCCATCGGGCTCGCAGCCTGCGCGAGATCGCTGCCGGGCTCGGGGGCCGGGGCTGCGCTCGCGGCCGCGACCGCTCCGTTCGCGGGCTGCGCCGCCGGCGCCGGCAGCGCCCATGGCGCCACGTCGGCCTCGCGCTGCGGCTGCGGCGCGACCTCGGGCTCGGGCGGCGCCGCCGTCTCTGGGATCGCTTCTGGCTCGGGAGGCGGCTCGGTCACCGGAGGCGGCGCCGCGGGCGGCTCTCGCAGCGGGACGCGGCGGTCGTGCGCCGGCCCGGCCGCGCGCGCGAGCGCGGCGCCGGGGCGCGGCCTCGCCGCGAAGCGGACGATCCTGGGCGCCTCCTCGCCATCGGGCGGGCCGGGCGCGGCCGGCGGCTCGGACGCGGCGACGGCGGGCGGCGGCTCGGCGTCCGCGGGGGGCCGCGGGGGGGCGACCGGGCCCGCGAACCAGTCCACGCCCTCCGGCTCAGGCGGCTCCTCGCGCGCGGCGGCCGGCCACTCGCGGGGCGACGGCGGCGGGAGCGGCAGGGGCGTGTTCGTGGGCTCGTCGTGGGCACGCCAGGGCACCGCGGGCCGGATGATCTCCTCGAAGAACAGCTTCGAGAGGACGCTCGCCGCAGCGAGGTCGTCCTGGTCGGCGTCTTCGATCACCTGGCCGAGCGTGCGGTGCCCGTCGACGAGCCTCAGGATCCCGTTCACGTCATCGGGGATCTCGGCCAGGCGATCGGAGAGGAGCCGGTAATCGATCTGGAAGACGCGGTCGAGCGGCGGCAGCTGCTCGACGATGCGGCCCCACTCGTCCACGCGGCGCATGCCCTCGAGGAGCAGCGCCTGCGGGCCGAGCGCGATCCGTTTGGCGCGCTCGACCGGCTTGAAGTCGATGGCGAACTCGCCGCTCTGCCAGTGCAGGAGGCGGTAGAAGGCCTCCTCTCCCGCGAGGCGGCCCACCTCGCAGTCGACGATGCGGCCCTCCCGCAGCCACACCGTTGCGCTCCGGGCGCCGTCGTGCAGCCGCAGGGCGCCGCTCTTCTTGCCCATCTCGAGCGTCTGGACGAGGTCGACGAGGGCCATGTCGGTGAGGCTGCCCGAGAAGCTCGCGCGCTGGTCGCGCCGCTCGAGGCGCTCCTTCTCCCGCTTCTCGACCAGGATCTTCACCCGCGTCACGACCTCGCGGATGTAGATGGGCTTCGTCAGGTAGTCGTCGACGCCGAGCTCGAGGCCGCGGACCTTGTACTCCACCGACTTCTGTCCGGTGAGGAAGATGAAGAGCGTGGCCTTGAGCCGGTCGTCCCCCTTGACCCGACGGCACAGCTCGAATCCGTCCATCTCCGGCATCTTCGTGTCGGAGAGGATGAGGTCGGGCGGCGAGAGCTGAACCTTCTCGAGCGCGTCACGCCCGTTCACGGCGGTGGTGACGGTGAAGCCCGCCTTGCGCAGGCTCACCTCCATGACGCGCAGCGACTTGGGGTCGCCGTCGACGAGGAGCAGGTGCTGCTTCGCCAAATCCTACGTCCTTCCCGCTGGTCCTGAACCGCCGGATCGTCGCCCTTCCTCCCGGGACCCGTCAAGGTTGCCGTTCCCGGGTGCGACCTCTTCTCACCTCTTCTTGAAGAGCCCGGAGAGACCCGCCGGCTTCGCGGCCTTCGCGCGGCGCGATTCGAGCGCGCGCAGCTCGCGCTCGGCATCGGCGCTCCGCGGGTTCACCTGGAGGGCGCGGCGGAGGAGGCGCTCCGCCTTGTCGTCGTCGCCGTCATCGCGCGCCAGCACGGCGCACACCAGCGCCGCGCGGTCGCAGGCGGGGTCGCGCAGCGCCGCCTCGGCGAGCGACCTCGCGCGGACGCGATCCAGCGCGCGCCCCTCCTGCGTCAGCATCCACGCGTAGGCCGCCTGGTACTCGGGCCGGGGATCGGCGCGCAGCGCCGCCTCGTAGAAGCCGCGCGCCCTGCCGTAGTCGTGCGTGCGCGCGCAGGCCTCGGCCTTCTGGAAGTCGGTCGCCGCGCCGGCGTCCTTCGCCGAGGCCGCCGGCACGGCGGCGGTCCGCGCCAGGTACTCGAGGCGCCTCTTGTCGTCCGAGAGGACCTCGTAGGCCTCGTTGAGCGCCGAGAAGAGGTCCTTCACCCGAGGGGCGAGATCCGCCAGCGCCGGCGAGGCGAAGCGATCGGGGTGGAGCTGCTTCGCGAGCTGGAAATACGCGGCCTTGACCTGATCGCGCGCCGCCGTCCTCGCCACCCCGAGGCGCTCGAACAGGTCGGCGATCCGCGCGCGCGGCGCAGCGGCGTCGAGCGCGCGGCGCAGCTCGTTCTCGGCCTCGGTCGCGACCGCTCTCGTGTCAGCGCCCGCCGTCGCGGCGGCCCCGGCGCCACGGCTCGCGCCGGGCGGCGGCGGAAGCCCCGAGAACGGCCCCACCCCCATGTTCTGCATCGCGCGCTGCAGCAGGCGCTGCCGGCGGCGGC
>DASWDS010000154.1:0-21887 GCA_036395165.1 Anaeromyxobacteraceae bacterium
CGCGCCCGAGCCACCTCGCGCGCGATCGCGCTCGGCGCCTCGCCCGCCGCGGCGCGGCGGCGGAGCTCGGCGTCGAGCGGCTCCTCGGGCTCGTCCCGCGCGCCCTCCCCATCCGCGGCGCCCGCCACGACCAGCGTCACCTCGCCCCGCGCGCCGTCGGCGAACCGCGCCGCGAGCGCGTCGAGCGAGCCGCGCGCGATCTCCTCGTGGAGCTTCGTGAGCTCGCGCGCCACCGCGGCCGGCCGCGCGCCGAGCGCCTCGTGCAGCTCGCGGAGCGTGGCGCCGGTGCGGTTCCCCGCTTCGTACAGGACGAGAGTGGCCGGGATCCGCGCGAGCCACGCCAGCGCCCCCGTGCGCCTGCCGCCCTTGCGCGGCAGGAAGCCGTACACGAGGAACCGGTCGCTCGGGAGCCCCGAGGCGACGAGCGCCGCCACCGCCGCGCACGGCCCGGGGACGGGCACCACGCGCGCGCCCGCCTCCCACGCCGCGGCGACGAGGTGCTGGCCAGGGTCGGAGACCCCGGGCGTGCCCGCGTCCGTGCACAGCGCCACGTCCTCGCCCGCCGCGAGCCGCCCGAGGACGGCGCCCATCCGGCCGCGCTCGTCGAACGCGGGCAAGGACAGCATGGCCGGGGCCGGCGCGCCGAGGTGGGCGAAGAGCTGGCGCGTATGCCGCGTGTCCTCGGCGGCGACCGCCTTCACGGAGCGCAGCACCTCCGCCGCGCGGGGCGAGAGGTCGCCGAGGTTCCCGATGGGCGTCGCGACGACGTAGAGCGTGCCGGGCACGGCTCCGTTCTACATCGGCTTCCCATCCGCGTCGAAGGCGCCGCGGATGAGCTCGAAGCGCGCCGTGTTCCCGGAGAGATCGACCGCGACCACGTCGAAGCGCATGTCCTGCTCCAGCCCGCCGTGGCGCACCGCCCAGTCGGTGGCGGCGGCGACGACGCGGCGCGCCTTCGCGACGGTGACCGACGCCGCGGGCGAGCCGAAGTCGAGCCGGCTGCGGCTGCGCACCTCGACGAAGCAGAGGGTCGCGCCGTCGCGGCACACGAGATCGACCTCGCCGCGGCGCGTGGCGTGATTGCGGGCCACGACGGCGTAGCCCTCCCGCTCGAGGAAGACCGCGGCGGCGGCCTCCGCCGCGCGCCCCCGCGCCCGCGTGCTCTGCGCTGCTCGGCCCGCCGGCGGCTTCATGAGACGACGTGGTCCGCCGACTCGCGGAAGGCGACGTCCGAGGTGGCGTGCACGAGCTGACCGGGGTGCGCGAGCTGCTTCAGGATGCGCCCGGCGAGGCGGCGGGCGCCCTCGGGGAGCCCCGCGAACGCGTCGTCCGCGAGCGCGACGACCTTCCCCGCGGCGAGCGCGCGCTCGATGACCGCGAGCTTCAGCGCGAGGAACGCGAGGTCACGGTCCGCGGGCGCCAGCGAGCCGGCCGACGACGACCGGCCGCCGGCCTGGACGAGGAGGTTCCCGCGGTCGTCCACGCCGAGGCTGGTGATGCGGTTGCCCGAGAGCGCCTGGATGACCTGCGAAGCCTTGGCCTGGAGGCTCCGCACCGCGGCGGCTGGGCTCCCGCCCAGCTCCTTCGCCGCCGCCTGCATCAGCTCGCGCAGGGGGTCGGCCGCCGGGAGCGCGGGCTCGGGCGGAGCGGGCACCGGCTCGGGCTCGGGCGACGCCGCTTCGGACTCGAGCCGCTGCAGCTCGGCCTCGACGGACCTCGGGTCCCGGAGGTATCCGCCCGTCTCCGCTGCGAGCCCGGCCTCCGCGTCGCGCAGCTCCGCCTCCACGCGCGCCTTCTCCTCCTGCGCCGAGCGCGTCCCCGGGCGCGCCTCGAGCTCCTCGCGGCGCTCGCGCGCGCCGGCGGCCGCCGAGCGCGCGTCCGAGAGGCGGTTGAGCGCCTCCTGCAGCTCCGGGATGCCCGCGACGCCGAGCGCCTTCAGGGCGGCGCGCACGTCGGCCGACTCGCGGTCGAAGCCCTCCAGCACCTTGCGCTCGTGGTCCTCGACGATGTTGCGGCGCCGTCCGAGCCGCCCGTGGCCCTCGAGCGCGGAGACCCACCCCAGCGCGACCCAGGCCGCCCAGCCGAAGGCGGGGATGTCGAGGAGCGCCACGTACCGCAGCCCCATCGCCGTGCCCGCCGCCAGCGCGATGGCGAGCGCGGCGGCGCCGCCGCCGACGCCGGCCCAGAAGCTCGCGTCTCTCCAGAACGGGAGCGGCGGGCCGCGGCCGTCCGCCTCGTCGAGGACGGTCCGCTCGGCGTCGATCTTCGCGAGCGCCTCGTCGCGCTTCGCGAGCGCCTTCCGGTGCGCCGACAGCTTCGCGTCGACGTCGCCGAGCTCGTCCGCCACGGCCGCGGCCGGGGCGAGCGCGGCCAGGGCGGCGTTCGCAGCCTCTTCCGCCTCGCGGACGCGCGCGCCGTCCTTCAGCGCCTCCTCGAGCTTGAACAGCCGGCTCTGCAGCCCGTCGAGGCTGTACTGGAGCTTCTCGGCCTTGCGGGCGCGATCGAGCTCGGCGCGCAGCTCCGCGGCGCGCCGCGGCGCCTCCGCCGCCGAGAGCGCCCGGCGCGGCGGGACGGGCGCGGCCGGCGCGGCGCCGACGCCGCGCCGCGAGGGCAGCTCGGCCGCGGAGAGCGCGAGGAGCGCCCGGCGCGCGCTCCCCGGGATCCCGATGGGCTGCTGGAGGTGGCGCGCGATCTCCGCCGCGTCCTGCGACACGAGCGCGAAGGCGCGCTTCTGCGGGTCGAAGCGGTGGAGCTGGGCGCCCGCCGCGAAGTCGCGCACGAGCCGGTAGGTGACGCCGTCGTCGCCGGCGAGCGTCAGGCCCGCTCGCATCGCGACCGTCCCGCCGGCACCGGCGCGCAGCGCCTCGGCGTCGCGCGGGCCCGGGCTGTAGAGCGCCTCGAGGAGGCGCCGCAGCGCCGCGCCGTCGCACGCGACGACGTTGTAGCCGGGCCTGAGCCGCGCGCTCCCGCCCGCCGGCAACACGCCCTTCACGCCCTGGGCCGCGATCTCGAGCAGCAGCACGCGAGGATGGTACCCGCACGAGCCCGCGCGCGAAAGCGCGGCCCGCTCCCACCCGCGCATACCGGGCGCGGGGCGAGAGCGGGCCGGGTTCGGTCCGGGGGCAGCTCGGTCCTGCTACGCCTGCGGCGCGGTCGCCGGAGGTGCGGCCGGCGGAGGTGCGGCCGGCGCGGCCGGCGCGGCGACACGCTCGCCCTCCTCCTGGTGGAGGCGCGCCTTCTTGCCCTGCAGCTGGCGCAGGTAGTAGAGCCGCGAGCGGCGGACCTCACCGTGGCCCATCACCTCGATCTTGTCGATGCGCGGGCTGTGCACGGGGAACATGCGCTCCACGCCCACGCCGTAGCTCACCTTCCGCACGGTGAACATCGCGCGCGACTGGCCGCGCCGGTGGCGGATGACGACGCCCTCGAAGACCTGGATGCGCTCCTTGTCGCCTTCCTTGATCTTCGTGTGGACGCGGACGGTGTCGCCCGAGCGGAAGTCCGGGACCCCCGCCTTGAGATACTTCGCCTCGATGTCGCTGATGGCCTTGCGCAGCATCGCTCTCTCCTTCACAGCTCGTCGTCGCCCGCCTCGATGAGGCGGAGGTCCTCTTCCGTCAGCGCCAGCCTCGCGAAGAGGTCCGGGCGCCGCTCGCGGGTGGCGCGCAGCGACTCGCGCCGCCGCCACCGCTCGATCCGCCGGTGATCCCCCGACAGGAGGACCTCCGGAACCTGCATCCCCCGATACGACGGGGGCCGGGTGTAGTGCGGGTGCTCCAGCACGCCGCCCTCGCCCGAGAAGCTCTCGGCCCCGGCGGAGCTCTCGTTGCCGAGCACCCCGGGGATGAATCGCGCCGCGGCGTCGACGATCGCGAGCGCCGCCAGCTCGCCGCCGGTGAGCACGAAGTCACCGAGCGACACCTCCATGTCCACCACCGTCCTCACTCGCTCGTCGACGCCCTCGTAGCGTCCGCAGGCGATGATCACCTTCCCGTGCTCGGCGAGCCCTCGCGCCACGCGCTCCGTGAGCCTGACGCCGCGAGGGCTGGTCAGGACGACCCTGGCGCCGGGCAGGCGCGCCCGCGCCGCCTCGATCGCCTCGGTGAGCGGCTCCGGCTTCATCACCATGCCAGCCCCGCCACCGTAGGGCGCGTCGTCGGTCACCTTGTGCTTGCCCGCCGCGTGGTCCCTCACGTCGACCACGCTCACGGCGAGGAGCCCGCTCTCGCGCGCCTTGCCGAGGATGCTCTCGGCCAGGTACCCCGCGCACATCCGCGGGAAGAGCGTCAGGATCTCGACCTCCAGCTTCGCCACGTCAGCCGCCTCGCTCGGGACCTCCCTTCTCTTCGCGTCCCTTCACCTCCAGATCCAGCAATCCCTCCGGCGGATCCACGACGACCTTGCCGGCCGCCCGGTCCACCGTCACGTAGGGCGCGAGCGGGATGAGCACCTCGCCCCGGCCGCCCGTCACCACGAGCACGTCCACCGCGCCCGTCTCGAGGAGCCCGGTCACCGTCCCGACCGCCTCCCCCGCCACCGTCACCACCGCGAGCCCTTCGAGGTCGGCCCAGAAGTACACCCCCTCGCCTGCCTCGCCCAGCGCCTCGCGCACCGCGAGGACCTCGCATCCCACCAGCGCCTCGGCCGCCTCGCGGCTCGAGACACCGTCCAGCTGCACCGCCCAGACGCGACCCTGGGGCCGCGCCTCCATCACCTTCCGCGTGCCAGGCGGCTCGCCGCCGCGCCGGAGCGTGACCTCCTCGAGCGCCGCCAGCGCGCCGTCGGTCCCCGCGATCCCGACGAGCCCGCGCAGCCCGATCGCCCGGACCACTTTGCCGATTCGGACGAGCCCCACGGTCAGTCGAGGATGTCGAGCACCGCCCGCCGCCCCTGCCGGCGCGCCGCGATGTCGATCACCGTCCGGAGCGCCTTGGCCGTCCGTCCGCCGCGCCCGATCACGCGGCCGAGATCGTCCTCCGCCACCGTGAGCTCGAGCACCGTGGAACGGTCGCGCTCGATCGCGTCGACCTTGACGGCGCCCTTGTCTTCCACGAGCTGCTGGGCGAGCCAGACGACGAGGTCGCGCATGACGCCGCCCGCTACTTCGCGGACTTCTCCACCGCCGGCGCCGCGAGCTTCTTCGCCCGCTTCAGCACCGCCGCGACGGTCTGGCTCGGCCGCGCCCCGACCTTCAGCCAGTGCTCGACGCGATCGGCCTTGAGCTCGATGCGCTCGGGCCGCTGCGTCGGATCGTAGAGTCCGATGTCCTCGAGGTACTTGCCGTCGCGCGGCTTGCGCGAGTCGGTCGCGACCAGGTGGTAGAAGGGCGCCTTGTGCGTTCCGGCGCGGCTGAGCCGCAGGACCACTGCCATGTGCTGCCTCCGTATTGCTCGGGATTCTCGGACGAAAAAAGAGGGAACGTCGGACCTTCGGCGCCGCGGCCGCGGCCCATCCGCGCTCCTCGAAAAAGCGGACTCTTTTACGGGACCTTAGCTGACCTGTCAAGGACTGCGAGGGACTTCCGGGGCGGCGCCTGCCGGCACGCGCTGTCCCTCGCCGGCCTTCCGGGCGCGCGTCCTCCGCAGGACGGCGAGGTGGCCCCCCGGAGATGCCCACACCGCCAGGGCGTACGCGAGGATGCCGAGCAACGCTCCGAGCGCCCACCCGCCCACCACATCCGCCACCCAGTGCGCGCCGACGTAGACGCGCGAGAGGCCGCCGAGCACCATGAGCGCGATGACCCAGCGCACCCGCCGTCCGTAGACGAGGGCGGCGTAGGCGGCGAAGGTGCCCACGGCGCTCGAGTGGCCGCTGGGGAAGCCGAACATGTAGAGCGGCTCGAGGCCGACCCGGACCTGCTCGGGGCCGTAGATGGAGAGCGGCCGCGGCGTGGCGACGAGGTCCTTCACCTCCTGGACGAGCGCTCCGCTGGCGACGAGCGCGAGCGCCAAGGGCAGGAACGCCGCCGCGAGCTTCTTCCCGTGGCGCTCGAGCCAGCCGAAGGTCACGAGCCCGAGGAGCGCCAGCGCCCAGCCCTCGCACGCGGTCGAGAGGAGCGCGGCGGGGAGGTCGAGCCATCGCGACTGCATCGCCTGGTGCAGCGCCAGGAACGGATCGTGGGCGTAGAGCGGCGGCACGCAGCAGCGTTGTAGCACGCTCCAAAAAACGGAGCGCCACCCCGGTCATCCGGAGCGGCGCTCGTGAATCTCGACCTTGGCGCGAGCTACTCGGCCTTCTCGGCCTTCGCCTTCTTCGCCGGCTTCTTCTCGGCGGCGGGCTTCGTCTCGGCCTTCTTCTCGCCCTTCTTGGCCTTCGCCTTCTCCTCGCCGTCCGCCTCGGCGGGCGCGACGCGGTCGACGAGCTCGATCATCGCCATCTCGGCGGCGTCGCCGGCGCGGCGGCCGACGCGGATGATGCGCGTGTAGCCGCCGGGGCGGGTCTTGAAGCGCGGCCCGAGCGTGTCGAACAGCTTGTTCAGCACCTCGACGTCACGGACGTCGCGGTTCGCCTGCCGGCGCGCGTGCGGCGTCCCCTTCTTGGCGAGGGTGATGAACTTGTCGGCGAAGCGCTTGATCTCCTTCGCCTTGGGCGTGGTGGTCTTGATGCGTTCGTGACGGAACAGGCTCGTCACGAGGTTCCGGAACATCGCCGTGCGGTGCTCCGTGGTGCGGTCGAGCCGCCGGCCTACGACGCGGTGCTTCATGGTGTTCTCCTCGAGGTGTGCTCGCTAGGCCTTGGGGGCCTGCGGCGCGATCTTCGGCGGCCAGTTCTCGAGCTTCATCCCGAGGGAGAGCCCCATCTCGGCCAGGATCTCCTTGATCTCCTTCAGCGACTTCCGGCCGAAGTTCTTCGTCTTCAGCATCTCGGCCTCGGTCTTCTGGACGAGATCGCCGATCGTCTTGATGTTCGCGTTCTGCAGGCAGTTGGCGCTGCGGACCGAGAGCTCGAGCTCGTCGACGGAGCGGAACAGGTTCTCGTTCAGCTTCGTCTCCTCGACGGCGACCGGCTCCAGCACCGGCTCCTCGGTCTCGTCGAAGTTGATGAAGATCGAGAGCTGCTCCTTCACGATCTTGGCGGCGTAGGCGACGGCGTCGGCGGGCTGCACCGACCCGTCGGTCCACACCTCGAGCGTCAGCTTGTCGTAGTCCGTCTGCTGCCCGACGCGGGCGTTGGTGACCTGGTAGTTCACCTTGCGGATGGGGCTGAAGAGCGCGTCGATCGGGATCGAGCCGATGGGCTGGCCCGCCACCTTGTTGCGCTCGGAGGGGACGTACCCGCGGCCGCGCCGCGCCGAGAGCTCCATGCGCACGCGCCCGCCCTCGCTGATGGTGAGGACGTGGTGGCCCGGATTCAGGATCTCGACCTGGCCGTCGGCGACGATGTCACCGGCCTTGATCTCCTTCGGCCCGTCCGCCTCGATCCGGAGCGTCTTCACCTCGTTGGTGTGGATCTGGAGCAGGACCTCCTTGAGGTTGAGGATGACGTCGGTGACGTCCTCGGAGACCTCGGGGATGGTCATGAACTCGTGCTCGACGCCCTCGATCTTCACGGCGGTGATCGCCGCGCCCTGCAGGCTCGAGAGGAGCACCCGCCGCAGCGAGTTGCCGAGCGTGATGCCGAAGCCGCGCTCCAGCGGCTCCGCCACGAACTTGCCGTACGTGTTGGTGAGGCTCTCCGGATCGACCTGGAGCCCGCGGGGCTTGATGAGGTCGCGCCAGTTCTTCGTCACGATGGCGTCTGCCATGGGCTGATCTCCTGCGCCGCCGCCCCCTCCCCGACCCCGCCAGCCGAGCGGAACCAGGGCGCCGTGAGGCGCGCAGCCGTTGTCGTTGCGTGAAGCCGCGTCCGCTACTTCGAGTACAGCTCGACGATGAGCTGCTCCTGGATCGGCATGGTGATGTCTTCGCGCGCGGGCGCCGTCTTCACGGTCCCCTTGAACCCGCCCTTGTCGAGCTCGAGCCACTGCGGCACGCCGCGGCGGTCGACCGTCTCGAGGGCCTCGTTGATGCGCACGACCTTCTTCGAGCGGTCCTTGAGCTCGATCTTGTCGCCCACCTTCAGGCGGAACGAGGGGATGTTCACCTTCCGGCCGTTGATGCGGAAGTGGCCGTGCCGGACGAGCTGGCGCGCCTCGTTGCGCGTGTCGGCGAAGCCGAGCCGGAAGACCACGTTGTCGAGCCGGAGCTCCAGCGTCTGGAGGAGGTTGTCGCCGGTCTTGCCCTTGGCGGCGGCAGCGTTGGCGTAGGCGTGGCGGAAGTCGGCCTCCAGCATGCCGTACATCCGCTTCACCTTCTGCTTCTCACGGAGCTGGACGCCGTACTCGGAGAACTTGACGCGCCCCTGGCCGTGCTGGCCGGGGGGATACGGGCGGCGCTCGATGGCGCACTTGTCCGTGTAGCAGCGGTCGCCCTTCAGGTACATCTTCAGATTTTCACGACGGCAGAGCCGGCAGACGCTTTCGGTGTAACGGGCCACGGTTGCTCTCCCTCTCTCAGACGCGGCGGCGCTTGGGCGGCCGGCAGCCGTTGTGGGGAATCGGGGTGACGTCGCGGATGAGCGAGATCTTGAGGCCGGCGGCGGAGAGCGCGCGCAGCGCCGACTCGCGACCGGCGCCCGGACCGGACACCTGCACCGTGACGCTCTTCAGGCCGTGCTCCATCGCCTTCGCGGCGGCGTCGCCCGCCGCGACCTGCGCGGCGAACGGCGTCGACTTGCGCGAGCCCTTGAAGCCGCGCGCGCCCGCCGACGACCAGCTGATCACGTTCCCCGAGACGTCGGTGATCGTGATCATCGTGTTGTTGAAGGTCGCGGCGATGTGCACGATCCCCGCCGCGATGTTCTTCTTCACCCGCTTCTTCCCCTTCTTCGGGATGACGGGCGAGGCGGTGATCGGCTCGATGCCACCGAGGTTGGGCATCGCGGGCGCCTGGGCCTCCTCGGCCTTGGGCGCCTCGGGCTTCTTCGGGGCGGGCTTCTCGGCGGTGGGCTGCTTCTCGTCGGCCACTCTACTCTCCGTTCAAAGGTGATCGCGACGGCCTTCCGGCCGCCGCTGGTGAAGTCGCCGCTACGCCTTCGGCGCGGGCGCCGACGCGGCGGGCTTGCGGACGAGGCCTCGCTTCGGCCCCTTGCGCGTGCGGGCGTTGGTGTGCGTGCGCTGCCCGCGGACCGGCAGGCCCTTGCGGTGCCGGAGGCCACGGTAGCAGCCGAGGTCCATGAGCCGCTTGATGTTGAGCGACGTCTCGCGGCGGAGGTCGCCCTCGACCTTGTACGCCTGCTCGATCGCCTCACGGATCCGGCGGACCTCGTCGTCCGTCAGGTCCTTCGTCCGCGTGATGGCCGACACCTCGGCCTTCTCGCAGATCTTCTTCGCGGTGGTCTTGCCGATTCCGTAGATGTACTGGAGCGAGATCTCGATGCGCTTCTCGCGGGGAAGGTCGACGCCGGCGATACGAGCCATCTTCGGTGTTCTCCTGGTTTCCTGCGGGCGCGGGCGCTAGCCCTGGCGCTGCTTGTGGCGAGGGTTCGCGGGGCAGATGATCCGCACGACGCCCTTGCGCTTGATGACCTTGCACTTGTCGCAAATCTTCTTGACCGAAGCGCGGACCTTCATGACGCGACTGCCTCCCGAGAAAATCTCGTTCGTTCAGACGAAAAGCCCCGCCGCGGCTTCCGGCGGGACTGGCGGTGGGAATGCTCCCAGGCCGCCTCGTTGCGAGCTCTCGCTCCCACCCTGCCCCCCTGCGCGGGCGGAATGCGAAGGGCGCCCTATAACACAGGCTTTTTTATCGTGCAACGTCTGTCGTGCGTCCGCTCGACGCGAAACGTCGCCGACGGCAGTTGCGGCGACGCTCAAGCCGCCCTTCGGGGGAGCGACAGCACATCCGCGCCCTCTTCGGTGACGGCGATGGTGTGCTCGAAGTGCGCCGAGAGGCTGCCGTCCGCCGTGACCGCCGTCCATCCGTCCCCGAGGGTGCGCACCTCGGATCCGCCCGCGTTGACCATGGGCTCGATGGCCAGAACCATCCCTGCTCTCAGGCGGATACCCGTTCCAGGCGCACCGTAGTTGGGCACCTGGGGCGGCTCGTGGAGGCGCCGGCCGATGCCGTGTCCGACGAAGTCGCGGACCACCGAGTACCCCCGCGACTCGACGTAGGCCTGCACCGCGAACCCGACGTCCCCGAGGCGGCCATCGGGCCGGGCCGCCGCGATGGCGCGCGCCAGCGCCTCACGCGTCGTCTCGAGGAGCTTCGCCGCCTCGGGCGCGGCCGCGCCGACCGGGACCGTGTACGCCGAGTCGCCGTAGTAGCCCTTGTAGACGACCCCGAAGTCGAGCCCGACGATGTCGCCCTCCCCGAGGACCCGCTTCGGCGAGGGGATCCCGTGGACCACCTCGTCGTTGACGGACACGCAGATGACGGCGGGGTAGCCGTGGTAGCCCTTGAACGCCGGCTGCGCGTGCCGCGCCTCCGTGCCACGGGCCGCGATCTCGTCGAGCTCGGCGGTGGTGACGCCGGGGGCGATCGCGGCGATCACCTCCTGCAGGACGTCGTGGACGACGAGGCTCGCGTCCCGGATGCGCGCGATCTCGTCCGCGCTCTTCAGCTCCACCCGCTCGCGCACTCGGCGTCTTCTAGGTCCGGCCCGAGAGCGCCGCACGCGTGGCGGCGAGGATGCCCTCGGGCGTCCCCACGCCCTCGATCTCGGACACGAGCCCGCGCTCCTGGTAGAAGCGCTTCAGCGGCCACGTCTTGTCCGCATACTCCTGCATCCGCTTCTTCACGTTCTCGGGCTTGTCGTCGTCGCGCTGCACGAGGCTCGTGCCGTCCTTGTCGCAGATCCCGGTGCGCCGCGGCGGGTTGGCCGACACGTGGTAGACGGTGCCGCACTTGGGGCAGCTCCGGCGCCCGCTGATCCGCTCGACCACGAGCTCCTCCGCCACCTCGTAGGAGAGCACCCGGTCGATCTTCCTGCCCATCGACTGGAGGAGGCGCTCGAGGTACTCGGCCTGCGCGGTCGTCCGCGGGTAGCCGTCGAGGATGAAGCCCTTCGCGACGTCGGGCCGGCCGAGCCGGTCCTTCACCATCGCGTTCGTGACGTCGTCGGTGACGAGGCCGCCCGAGTCCATGATGGCCTGGACCTTCTTGCCGAGGTCGGTGCCACGCGCCTTGTGGTCGCGGAACATGTCGCCCGTCGAGATGTGCGGGACGCCGTACTCGAGGGCGAGCAGCTTCGCCTGGGTGCCCTTCCCTGCGCCGGGGGGACCGAGGAGGATCAGGATCATGCTCGCAGCTCCTGAGGATGGCAGCTAGGCGTTGACGGCGGCGCCCGTGCCCACGCGGCGGCCGCGGATGCGCGGCCCACGGGGGCCGGTGAACCCCTCGTAGTGGCGCGTGATGAGGTGGCCCTCGATCTGCTGCACCGTGTCGAGCGCGACGCCGACCACGATGAGGAGCGCGGTGCCGCCGAAGTAGAAGGGGACGCCGAACTGATTGATGAGGAGTGTGGGGAGCACGCACACCGCGGCGATGTAGACGGCGCCGCCGAAGGTGATGCGCGAGAGCACGTGGTCGATGTAGTCGGCCGTCGTCTTGCCGGGGCGGATGCCCGGGACGTACCCGCCGTACTTCTTGAGGTTGTCGGCGACGTCGATGGGGTTGAACGTCACCGCCGTGTAGAAGTAGGCGAAGAAGATGATGAGCGCGACGTAGAGCGTGTTGTAGACCCAGGTGCCCGGCCGGATCTCGTCCGAGAGCCGCGAGAGGAACGGGAACCAGGAGGCGAGCGTCGCGGGAAAGAGCAGGATCGAGCTCGCGAAGATGGGCGGAATGACGCCGGCCGTGTTCACCTTGAGCGGCAGGTGCGTCGACTGGCCGCCGTAGAGCTTCCGGCCCACCACCCGCTTCGCGTACTGGATCGGGATCCGGCGCTGTCCGCGCTCGAAGAAGACGATGAGCGCCACCACGAAGACCATCACCGCCGTGATGGCGATGATCTTGAACTCGTCGAGGCCGGCGCCGGGCGTCCGGTAGGCGGCGTAGGTCTGGTAGATGGCGTCCGGGATGCGCGCCACGATGCCGGCGAAGATGATGAGCGAGATGCCGTTGCCGACGCCGCGCTCGGTGATCTGCTCGCCCATCCACATGATGAAGGCGGTGCCGGCGGCGAGCGAGATGACCGTCATGAGGCGGAAGCCCCATCCCGGGTTCGCCACCACCATGAGGCCGGTGTTGTCGCGCAGCGACTCGAGATAGCTCGCGATGCCGATGCCCTGGACCACCGAGAGGACGATGGTGCCGTAGCGCGTGTACTGCGTGATCTTGCGCCGGCCGACCGCGCCCTCCTTCTGCATCTTCTCCAGCGTCGGGATGACGACCGTGAGGAGCTGCAGGATGATCGACGCCGAGATGTACGGCATGATCCCGAGGGCGAAGATCGAGAGCTGCTCGAGGGCGCCGCCGGAGAAGAGGTTGAAGAGGCCGAGGAGGCCGCCCGAGCTCTGCACGACGCGCCGCATGGCGACGCGGTCCACGCCCGGCGTGGTGACGAAGATCCCGAGGCGGTAGATGCCGAGGATGCCGAGGGTGAACAGGAGCCGCTTGCGCAGCTCCGGGATGCGGAACATGTTCGCGATGCCGCTCGTCACCATTCGGTCGCCCCTTGTCGTTCCCCGCCGCGGCCGCGGCGGCCCTGCCCTACTCCTGCTGCGGCTTGGCCTTCTTCTCGGGCTTCTTGTCGGCCTTCTTCTCGGCCTTGCCGTCCGCCTTCGCCTCGGCCTTGGCAGCGGCCTTGGCGGCCTTCTCGGCCGCCTGCGCGGCGCGCTTCGCCGCCTTCTCGGCGCTCTCGGCGGGCGTCGCGGCGCGGCGGGCCGCCTTCGCCTTCTCGTACATCGTCTGTGGCTTCGGCAGGACCTCGACCTTGCCGCCCGCCTTCTCGATGGCGGCGCGGGCGCCCGCGGTGACGCGGTCCGCCTTCACCGTGTAGGCGCTCTTCAGCTCGCCCTGGCCGAGGATGACGAGGCCGTCGGCCCCGCCGCGGGCGAGGCCGGCGCCCCGGAGCGCCGCCAGGTCCACCACCGAGCCGGAGGGGAGCGCGTCGAGCCTCGAGACCTGCACCTCCTCGAGCTCGCGGCGGAAGACGTTCGTGAAGCCGAACTTCGGCAGGCGGCGCTGGAGCGGCATCTGGCCGCCCTCGAAGCCCTCGAAGTGCATGTTGCCGGTGCGGGCCTTCTGGCCCTTGGCGCCGCGGCCGGCCGTCTTGCCGAGGCCGGAGGCCTGGCCGCGGCCGACGCGCTTGCGCTCGCGGTTCGCGCCCTTGGGCGCCTTGAGCTGGCTGAGTGACATCGGTGGGATCTCCCTTTTAATCCAGATGGGCGGCCGTGTCCCGTGCAGGGGGCCGCGCGCGGCGGACCTTCAGGCCTTCGCGGCGGCCTTCTTCTTGGCGAGCCGGCCGGCGGGCGGCGCCTCGTCCACCCGCTCCCAGGACACGAGGTAGCCGACCTTGCCGATCATCCCGAGCGTCTGCGGGGTGTCGGGGAGCAGCTTCGTCGAATCGCGCTTCTTGAGGCCGAGCCCGCGCACGACGACGCGATGGTTCTCCGGGCAGCCCGCGAGGCCGCGGACCAGCTTCACACGAATGGCGGACATGTCGTCGTCTCTCCTACGAACCCTGGATCTCGGCCAGCGACTTCCCGCGCAGGCGCGCGTTGTCGTCGGCAGAGCGCAGGCGCTTCAGGCCCGCGACGGTGGCCTTGAGGACGTTGTGGGGGTTTCGCGACCCCTGGCACTTCGTGAGGACGTTGCGGATGCCGGCCGCCTCGAGGATGGCGCGCACGGTGCCGCCGGCGATGACGCCGGTGCCCTCGCCGGCGGGCTTGAGGAGCACGCGGCCGGCGCCGAAGTGACCCAGCACCTCGTGCGGGATGGTGGTGCCGATGAGCGGGATGCGGAACAGGTTCTTCTTCGCCTGCTCGCCGCCCTTGCGGATCGCCTCGGGCACCTCGTTCGCCTTGCCGAGGCCGACGCCGACGTGGCCCTGGCCGTCGCCGACGACGACGAGCGCCGAGAAGCTGAACCGGCGGCCGCCCTTCACGACCTTGGCGACGCGGTTGATGTGGACGACTTTGTCCTGGAGGTCGAGATCGTTCGCGTTGATGGGAGAAGCCATGCGTGTCACCTAGAACTCGAGGCCGGCTTCGCGGGCCGCCTGCGCGACCGCCGCGACGCGGCCGTGGTAATCGAAGCCGTTCCGATCGAAGACGACCTGCTTGACGCCCTTCTCGAGCGCCGCCTTCCCGATCGCGGTGCCCACCTTCTTGGCGGCCGCGGTCTTGTCGTCCTCCTTCACGTCGTTCTTGAGCGCCTTCGAGCCCGTGGACACGCTCGCGATGGTCTTGCCCGTCGTGTCGTCCACGACCTGCGCGTACATGTGCTTCAGGCTCTTGTAGACGGTGAGCCGCGGGCGCTCGGTGGTGCCGCTGAGCTTCTTGCGGATGCGCGCCTTCCGCTTCTGGTGTGCCGTGAGGTGCTTCGCCATGGGGTGCCTCCGTGCGGCGGCGCAAGCGCAGCCGCCGCATGAGATGGGCGGGCTTACGCCGCGCCGGTCTTGCCTTCCTTGCGGCGGATCGTCTCCTCCGCGTACTTGATGCCCTTGCCCTTGTAGGGCTCGGGCGGGCGCAGCGCCCGGATCTTCGCCGCGGTGAGGCCGAGCAGGTGCTTGTCGACCCCGCGCACCGTGACGCGGGTCTGCTTCGGGTCCACCTCGGCGGTCACGCCCTCGGGGAGCCTGAAGACGACCGGGTGCGAGAAGCCGAGCGTGAAGTTGATGTCCTTCCCCTTCACCTCGGCCTTGAAGCCGACGCCGTTGATCTCGAGCGCGCGCTCGTAACCCTTCACGACGCCGTCGACGGCGTTCTTGACGAGGGTGCGGGTGAGGCCGTGCAGGCCCTTGGACACGCGCGATTCGTCGGGGCGGCTGACCCGGACCTCCTGGCCCGCCACCTCGACCTTCACGCGCGGGTTGAAGGGGAAGTGCATCTTCCCCTTCGGCCCCTCGACCTTGATGTCCCCGTTCGCCACGGAGACCTTGACCTTCTCCGGGATCTTGACCGGAAGCTTGCCGACTCGAGACATGGGCGTCCTCCTACCAGACGGTGCAGATGAGCTCGCCGCCCACCTTCTGCTTGCGAGCCTCGCGGTCCACCAGCACGCCCTTCGACGTGGAGAGGATCGCGATGCCCATGCCGTTCAGCACGCGCGGGATCGACTCGGTCGGCACGTAGCGGCGCAGCCCGGGCTTCGAGACGCGCTTGATGTCGCTGATGGCCGGCTCGCGGTCCCCGCTGTACTTCAGCAGGATGGTGATGGCGCCCTGGGCGCCGTCTTCGTGCCGGACGTAGTCCTTGATGTAGCCCTCCTCCTTCAGCACCTCGGCGATGCGCGCCTTGAGGCGCGACGCCGGGAGGACCACCTTCTCGTGCCGGGCCGACGACGCGTTGCGGATGCGCGTCAGCATGTCGCCAATCGGATCTGTCATGGACATGGGTGAGGTCTCCTACCAGCTCGACTTGATGACGCCGGTGATCTCGCCCTGCAGCGCGCGCTTGCGGAAGCAGATGCGGCACATCTGGAACTTGCGCAGGAACGCGCGGGGGCGGCCGCACAGCTCGCAGCGGTTGTACTGCCGCACCGGGAACTTCAGCTTGCGCTTCGCCTGCGCCATCTTCGAAAGCTTCGCCATTCGAAATCTCCTCGAGAGCCCTTGCCGCTACTGGCGGAACGGCATGCCGAGCGACCGCAAGAGCGCGCGGCCTTCCTCGTCGTTCCGGGCGGTCGTCACGACCGTGATGTTCAAGCCCTTGATCTTCTCGACCTTGTCGTAGTTGATCTCGGGGAAGATGATCTGCTCGCGCACGCCGAGCGTGTAGTTGCCCTTGCCGTCGAACGCCTTCGGCGAGACGCCCTTGAAGTCGCGCACGCGGGGAAGCGCGATGTTGAGGAGCCGGTCGAGGAACTCGTAGGCGCGGTCGCCGCGGAGCGTGACCATGGCGCCGATCGACTGGCCCTGGCGCAGCTTGAAGTTCGCGATCGACTTGCGCGCCTTCGTGATGACCGGCTTCTGGCCCGTGATCTGGGCGAGCTGCTCGACCGACGCGTCGATGATCTTGCCGTTGTTGATGGCCTCGCCGAGCCCCATGTTGACGACGATCTTGTCGAGCCGCGGCACCTGCATGGGGTTCTTGAACCCGAGCTCCTTCATGAGCGCGGGCCGGACTTCCTTGTCGAAGCGTTCCTTCAGCCGTGCAGCCATCGGTGCCTCTCCTTGCCTTCGGCCGGCTCCTGCTCGCGCCGGGCGATGCGTGGTTCGTTTCGTTCCGCCTACTTCGCGGCCGCCTTCTTCTCGCGGCGCGCCTTCTCCTTGGCGCCGAGCTCGCGCGCGATCTTCTCGCGGCGCAGGCCCTTCCCGCCCTCGCCCACCACCATCACGTTGGAGAGGGCGAGCGTGCCGTTCTTCTCGAGGATGCCGCCCTCGGGATTGGCCTGGCTGCGGCCCTTCTTGAGGTGCCGCTTCACCACCTGGACCTTCTCCACGCGGACGCGGCCCTTCTCGAGCAGCACCTCGAGGACCTTGCCGGTCTTGCCCTTGTCCTTGCCGGCCATGACCTTCACCAGGTCGTTCTTGCGGATCTGCATGTCTAGAGCACCTCAGGCGCGAGCGAGATGATCTTCATGAACTTGCGCGCACGGAGCTCGCGGGCGACCGGGCCGAAGATGCGGGTGCCGATCGGCTCGAGGTCCTTGTTGATGAGCACGGCCGAGTTCCCGTCGAAGCGGATGTAGCTGCCGTCGGCCCGCTTCACCTCGCGCGACGTCCGGACGACCACGGCCCGGGCGACCTCGCCCTTCTTCACCTTGGCCTGCGGGATCGCCTCCTTGATCGACACGACGATCACGTCGCCGATCGAGGCATAGCGCCGCTTCGAGCCGCCCAGCACCTTGATGCACTGGACACGCTTCGCGCCGGAGTTGTCGGCGACGTCGAGCATCGTCTGCTGCTGGATCATGGCTTAGACCTCCGCCGCCTTCACCAGCGTCTCGACCACGCGCCAGCGCTTGTCCTTCGAGGTGGGCCGGGTCTCGACGATCCTGACCTTGTCGCCCGGCTTGCACTCCTGCTTCTCGTCGTGCGCCTTGAACTTCGTCGCCTTGGTGACGATCTTGCCGTACTTGCGGTCCGGCACGCGGCGCTCGACCCTGACGACCACCGTCTTCGTCATCTTGTTCGAGAGCACCACGCCGATCCGGCTCTTGCGGTTTCCGCGCTCCATGGTCGGTTACTCCTTCCCCTTCGCCGCCGCCTTGGCGGGCCGCGCAGCCTCGAGCTCCTTCTGCCGCTTGACCGTGAAGCAGCGCGCGACGTCCTTGCGCGCCTTGCCGAGGTCGGCGGTCGAGTCGAGGACGCCGGTGTTGTGCTTGGACTTCATGTCGAAGAGCGAGCGCTTCAGCTCCTTCGCGCGGTCCGAGAGCTCCTCGGGCTTGAGCTCCCTCAGCTCCTGTGCGGTGGCCATGCTCGATCCTCCTTACAGCGTGGCGCCGCGCTTCACGACCTTGGTCGCGACCGGCAGCTTGTGGGCGGCGAGGTGGAACGCCTTCTTGGCGATGTCGTCCGTGACGCCCTCCATCTCGTAGAGGATGCGGCCCGGCTTCACGACGGCGACGTAGTACTCCACGGCGCCCTTGCCGGTGCCCATGCGCGTCTCGGCGGGCTTCTTCGTGATCGGCTTGTCCGGGAAGATCCGGATCCAGATCTTGCCGCCGCGCTTCACGTAGCGCGTCATGGCGACGCGGGCGGCCTCGATCTGGCGGCTCGTGAGCCAGCCGCACTCGGTCGCCTGCAGCCCGTACTCGCCCGAGTTGAGCTCGGATCCACGGTACGCCTTGCCGCGCATGCGGCCCTTCATCATCTTGCGGTACTTCGTTCGCGCCGGCTGAAGCATGTCCTTCTCCCGATGTCCTTGGGGGCGCTAGAGGCGAGCGCCGGTGTTGCGCGGGGGGCGCGCCGGCGACGAGGCCGGCAGCACCTCGCCACGCATGATCCACACCTTGCAGCCGATCTTGCCGTAGGTGGTCTTCGCCTCGGCGAAGCCGTAGTCGATGTCGGCGCGGAGCGTGTGCAGCGGCACGCGGCCCTCGCGGTACCACTCGTAGCGCGCCATCTCGGCGCCGCCGAGGCGGCCCGAGCAGGCGACGCGGATGCCCTTCGCCCCGAACTTCTGCGCCGTCTGGACGGCCTTCTTCATGGCGCGGCGGAAGGCGATGCGGCGCTCGAGCTGGGTGGCGATGTTCTCGGCCACCAGCTGCGCGTCGGTCTCGGCCTTCCGGACCTCGACGACGTTCAAGTAGACCTCGTTCGGCGTGAGCGCCTGGAGGTCCTTCTTGATGGTCTCGATGCCCGCGCCGCGCTTGCCGATGACGATGCCCGGCCGCGCCGTGTGGACGTTGATCTTGACCTTGTTCGCCGCGCGCTCGATCTCGATCTTGGAGATGCCGGCCTGGCCGAGCTTCTCCTTCACGAACTCACGCAGGTGGATGTCCTCGTGGAGCCACTTGGCGTAGTTCTTCTCCTCGTACCACTTCGACTCCCAGGAGCGGATGACGCCGAGGCGGAACCCGATCGGATGGACTTTCTGACCCATGTGCCCTTTCCTTTCCGTTACGCGCGGGCGCCGGTCCCGAGCTCGACGTACACGTGGCTGGTGCGCTTCTCGATGCGGAAGGCGCGGCCCATGGCGCGCGCCATGAAGCGGCGCATCTTCGGGCCGCCGTCCACCGTCAGCGTCTTCACGTAGAGCGCGTCCACGTCCACGTGGCCGCCCTTCTGCTCGGCGTTCGCGACGGCCGACCGGAGCAGCTTCGCGAGCGGCTTCGCGGCCGACTGCGGCGTGAACTTCAGCATCGCCAGCGCGTTCCCGACGGGCATGCCGCGGACGTTGTCGGCGACGAGCCTGACCTTGCGCGGCGCGATGCGCAGGAAGCTCAGGCTCGCGTGCGGGCCCGCCTCGGCCTTGGCGCGGGCGCGCTTCGATGGAGCCTTCGGCGCCGCCTCGGCCTTCGCGGGGGCGGCGGCCTCGGCCTCGGCGGCCTTCTGCGCCTTCTTGGGCGCCTTCTTCTTCTCGGTCTCGGCCATCTCGAGCTCCTTTAACGCTTCGGGGGCGGGGCAGAGGGCGCCGCGGCGACCTTCTTCTCGGCCGAGTGGCCGTGGAAGGTGCGCGTGGGGGCGAACTCGCCGAGCTTGTGCCCGACCATGTTCTCGGTCACGAAGACCGGCACGAACTTGCGGCCGTTGTGGACCGCGAAGGTGTGGCCGACGAAGTCGGGCAGGACCGTGCTCCGCCGCGACCAGGTCTTGATGACCGACTTCTTGTTTCCCTTGTTCGCGTCCTCGACCTTCTTGGTGAGGTGCTTGTCCGCGAACGGGCCCTTCTTGATGGAACGCGCCATGTGTTTGTCCTCGTCCCGTGCGTGCTAGTGGGGCGTGTTGCGCACGCCCGGGCGGCGGCGGCTGACGATGAGCTTGTCGGTGCGGCGGTTGTTGCGCGTCTTGAGGCCCTTCGTCTTCTGGCCCCAGGGCGACACGGGGTGCGGATTGCCCTGCCCCGACTTGCCCTCGCCGCCGCCGTGCGGGTGGTCCACCGGGTTCATGGCGAGGCCGCGGACCGTCGGCCGGATGCCGAGCCAGCGGCTCTTGCCCGCCTTGCCCACGCGGACCGACGCGTTCTCGATGTTCGAGAGCTGGCCCACGGTGGCCTTGCAGTCCTGCAGCACCTTGCGGACCTCGCCCGACGGCATGCGCACCTGGGCGTAGGCGCCCTCCTTCGCCATGAGCTGGCCGAAGGAGCCGCCGGAGCGGATCATCTGCCCGCCGGAGCCAGGCTGCGTCTCCACGTTGTGGATGACGGTGCCGACGGGGATGGAGCGGATGGGGAGCGCGTTGCCCGGGCGGATGTCGACGCCGTCGCCCGAGAGGAGCGTGTCCCCCACCACGACGCCGATGGGCGCGAGGATGTAGCGCTTCTCGCCGTCCTTGTAGTGGAGCAGCGCGATGCGCGCGGTGCGGTTCGGATCGTACTCGACCGAGGCCACCTTGGCGGGGACGCCGTCCTTGTCGCGCCGCCAGTCGATGATGCGGTAGCGGCGCTTGTGGCCGCCGCCCATGTGCCGCGTCGTGATGTGGCCGTGCGCGTTGCGGCCGCCGGTCTTGCGGATCGCGCTGGTGAGCTTCTTCTCGGGCTTCGACTTCGTGATCTCCGCGAAGTCGGAGACCGTCATCAGGCGCCGCCCGGCGCTCGTCGGCTTGTAGCTCTTGAGGCCCATGGTCGTTCGTCCCGTGCGCTTACGCGCCCTCGAAGAGCGAGATGCTCTCGCCTTCCTTGAGGGTCACGATGGCCTTCTTCCAGTTCGGGCGCCGGCCGACGTTCTTGCCGACGCGCTTGTTCTTGCCGCGGGCGATCGAGGTGCGGATGGCGGTCACGTGGACGCCGAAGAGCTTCTCGACCGCGCCCTTCACCTGGATCTTGGTGGCCTCGCGATGCACCTCGAAGGCGTACTGCTGCGCCGCCTCCCGGCCGCGCTCCGACTTCTCGGTGATGAGCGGCCGCTTCACCACGTCCTGATCGGCGAGCATCATGACAGGCTGGCCTCCAGCTTGCGGGCGCTCTCGGCCGTGAGGACGAGCGCGTCGTGCTTCAGGATGTCGTAGACGTTGAGCCCCTCGGCGGCGAGGAAGTTCGCGCCGGCGAGGTTGCGGACGCTCTTCGCCAGCGCGGCGTTCTCGGCGGCGTCGACGACGAGCACCTTCGCGAGGCCGAGCTTGCGCAGCACCTTGGCCGCCACCGAGCTCTTCGGCGCGCTGGGCTGCCACTTCTCGACGATGAGCAGCTTCTGGTCGCGGTTGCGCAGCGCGAGCGCCGACCGGAGCGCCGCCTTGCGCACCTTCTTCGGCACGTCGTAGGCGTAGTCGCGCGGCTTCGGCCCCATCGCCTTGCCGCCGCCCACCCACTGGCTGGCGCGGGTCGAGCCCTGGCGGGCGCGCCCGGTGTGCTTCTGCTTCCAGGGCTTCTTGCCGCCGCCGGAGACGAGGGAGCGGTTCTTGACGGCGTGCGTGCCGGAGCGATCGGAGGCGAGCTTCGCCTTGACCACTTCGTAGAAGAGGTGCTCGTTCACCTCGCCGGCGAACACGGCGTCGGCGAGCTCGATCTCGCTCACCTTGTTCTTCTCGAGGTCGTAGACGTCGAACTTGGCCATGGTGTCCTCGACTACTTGATCTCCACGTCCACGCCGGCCGAGAGGTCGAGCTTCATGAGCGCATCGAGCGTCTGCGGCGTCGGCTCGAGGATGTCGAGCAGCCGCTTGTGGGTGCGGATCTCGAACTGCTCGCGCGACTTCTTGTCGACGTGCGGGCTGCGGAGGACCGTGAACTTGTTGATCCGGGTGGGGAGCGGGATGGGGCCGGCCACTTTCGCGCCGGTCCGCTTCGCCGTCTCCACGATCTCGCCGGCCGACTGGTCGAGCAGCTTGTAGTCGTAGGCCTTGAGCCGGATCCTGATCTTCTGGGTCGCCATTGAAAAGCTCTTTCCTTCCATCCGTCGGCGCTGCGCGGCGCCGCCCCGGTCCCTCGAGCCCCGGTGCGGGCGCCGCCGTTCGCCGCGGCGTGCTTCCTACTGGATGACCTCGGCCACGACGCCCGCGCCGACCGTGCGCCCGCCCTCGCGGATGGCGAAGCGCAGCTCCTTCTCCATCGCGATGGGGGTGATGAGCTCCACCTCCACCGAGATGTTGTCGCCGGGCATGATCATCTCGACGCCCGCCGGCAGCTGCACCGACCCCGTCACG
>DASWDS010000155.1:0-17253 GCA_036395165.1 Anaeromyxobacteraceae bacterium
GGCCGAGCGCCATCTCGGTGCCCAGGGCGGCGCTGAAGCTCGCGCTGGGCGAGCTCGCCGAGGTGGTCACGACCGGCCAGCGCGCCGTGCCGAAGAAGGCGCTCGACCTCGGCTATCGCTTTCGCTTCCCGGACCTCGAGCCTGCCCTCGCGGACGTGCTCGCGAGGCGCTGAGGTGCGCACGCTCAGGGCGGGCGGGTGAGGCTCCCGTATGATATCTTTCATTCTTTCCCTTCGCGGGAACGTCTCGGAGGAAGCATGTCGAAGAAGCTGAAGGTGGGCGTCCTCGGCGCGACCGGCATGGTCGGCCAGAGGTTCGTGTCGCTGCTCGCGGACCACCCCTGGTACGAGGTGGCGCTCGTCGCCGCCAGCCAGAGCTCGGCGGGCAAGCGCTACGCCGACGCCGTCCAGGGCCGCTGGGCCATGAAGACGCCCATCCCGGCCACGGTCGCCGGGATGACGGTCGGCAACGCCTCCGACGTGGCCCGCATCGCCGGCGAGGTCGACTTCGTCTTCTGCGCGGTCGACATGTCGAAGGAGGAGACGGCCAAGCTCGAGGAGGACTACGCGCGCGCCGAGACGCCGGTCATCTCGAACAACAGCGCACACCGCTGGACGCCCGACGTGCCCATGATGGTGCCGGAGATCAACTCCGCGCACGCCGGCATCGTGGAGGCGCAGCGCCGGCGGCTCGGCACGAAGCGCGGCTTCATCGCCGTGAAGCCGAACTGCTCGATCCAGAGCTACGTGCCCGCCGTCCACCCGCTCATGCGCTTCGGGCCGAAGAAGCTCGCGGTCTGCACCTACCAGGCGATCAGCGGCGCCGGGAAGACGTTCGAGACCTGGCCCGAGATGGTGGACAACGTCATCCCGTTCATCAAGGGCGAGGAGGAGAAGAGCGAGAAGGAGCCGCTCAAGATCTGGGGCACCATCCGCGACGGCAAGATCGTGAACGCCACCGAGCCCGTCATCACGGCGCAGTGCATCCGCGTGCCCGTCAGCGACGGCCACCTCGCGGCGGTGTTCGTCCAGTTCGAGAAGAAGCCGTCGAAGGAGGAGATCCTCGGTCTCTGGAAGGACTTCTCCGGCAAGCCGCAGCAGCTCGGGCTCCCCAGCGCGCCGAAGCCCTTCCTCACCTACTTCGAGGAGGACGCGCGTCCGCAGACGAGGCTCGACCGCGACGCCGGCAACGGCCAGGGCGTCACGGTCGGGCGCCTCCGGCCCGACGCCATCTTCGACTGGCGGTTCGTCTGCCTCTCGCACAACACGGTGCGCGGGGCGGCCGGAGGCGCCGTCCTCACGGCCGAGCTGCTCACGTCCGAGGGCTTCCTCCAGGCGAAGTGATGGGGCTTCCTCCAGGCGAGGTGAGGGCGTCACGCCCGATGAACATCGCCGTCGTCGGCGCGACCGGCGCCGTGGGGCGCGCGATCCTGCAAGCGATCGAGGACCTCGAGCTCGCGGTCGGCTCGGTGAGGCTCCTCGCCAGCGAGCGCAGCGCCGGGGCCGAGGTCGAGCTCTTCGGCGATCCGCGGCGCGTCGAGGCCCTGCGCGAGGGCGCCTTCCAGGGGCGGGACCTCGCGTTCTTCGCGGCCGGCGCCGGGGTCTCGCGCGCCTGGGTGGACAAGGCGAGGGCCGCCGGGTGCCTCGTGGTGGACCTCTCGCCCGCCTTCCGCGCCGACCCCGGGGTGCCGCTCGTCCTGCCCGAGGTGAACCCGGAGGCGCTCTCCGGCGTCGCCGCGCGCGGCCTCGTGGCCATGCCCGGGCCGGCGGCGGTGCAGCTCGCGCTCGTGCTCGCGCCGCTCCACCGCGCCGCGGGCGTCGATCGCGCGGTGGTAACGACGCTCGAGTCCGTCTCGGGCGCGGGGCAGAAGGGGGTCGAGGAGCTCGAGGCCGAGATGCGCGCGATGCTCGCCTTCCAGGAGCCGCCGCCCGCGACCGCGCTCCCGCATCGCATCGCCTTCAACGTCGTGCCGCAGGTCGGCCCCGCCGGAGAGGGCGGCGCGACCGAGGGCGAGGAGTCGCTCGCCCGCGACGTGCGCCGCCTGCTCGGCTCGTCGGTGCGCATCGCCGCGACCGCCGTGCGCGTCCCCATCTTTTACGGCCACACGCAGGCGGTGAGCGTCCGGACGCGCCGCAAGGTCTCCGCCGCCGAGGCGCGCGAGCTCCTGCGCAGCGCGCCCGGCGTGAAGGTGCTCGATGCGCCGGCGGAGGGCGTCTACCCGATGCCCATGCTGGCGGTGAACGACGACGCCGTCCTTGCCGGACGCATCCGCGAGGACGCCACGCAGGAGAACGGGCTCGACCTCGTCATCGCGGGCGACAACCTGCGCAGGGGCGGCGCGACGACGGCGGTCCAGATCGCGAAGCTGCTCGCGGAACGCCACCTCGCGCTCCGCTGACAAATTGGCAGCGCCCCGGTGGCGTCCGCGGCGACTTTGACAAAAAGTCCTCCCGGCCCCGGCGCGGTGCTCCGCGCGTGGAGAAAAGTCGAGACCCGCTCACCGGTTGCCCGCTTGCCCGGGTGGCCTTCCCGTTGCAGGATGGGGCGCCATGGCACGACGCCTCGCCTTGCTCGCGGCCCTGCTCGCCTCGCCCTCGCTCGTGCTCGCGCAGACGCTCACGATCACCGAGTCGGGCAACGATCAGGACGACAAGATCAACATCGCGGAGTGCACCGGCGCGAAGGCGGCCGGCCTCAGCTTCACGTTCACGGTGACGACGACCGCGACGTCTCCGAAGTTCACGCTCGTGGCGTCCGACAAGGCGAACTGCCCCACCCCCGACACGACGAATGGCGCGCACGAGACCCCCCTGTCTTCCACCATCACCGCCACCGTGTCGGGCGGCACGGCGACCGGGATCTTTCCGTCCAGTGGCACCACGCCCGTTCCGTCGATCATGGGAGGCGGCATCCAGCTCGGCGCCTGCAACAGCGCGCTCGCCGCCGTCAACTTCTGCGTCTTCGAGAACGGCGTGACGAGGACCAGCACGACGACTCCAGCCGCAGCTGCCCCGCTGACGCTCGATCTCTTGACGCCGGCCACGCCCACCTTGAACGACGTGAGTCCCGGGGACAGCTCGCTGCACGTGAGCTGGGCCGCTGGGACCACGGGCGGCATCGACGCCGGCACCATCGGCGCGAGCACGAGCTACAAGGTCATCGCCACCGATACGACGACGGGCAAGGAGCATACGACCGACCCGATCTCGAGCGCGACCGGCGGCGTCATCGGCGGGTTGACCAACGGCGTGACGTACGACGTCCAGGTGGTGGCGCTGTCCACCGCCAACAACGAGAGCGCGCGTTCCAACACGATACAGGGCACGCCCGTCGAGGTCCTCGACTTCTGGCGCAACTACAAGCAGGACAGCGGGCGGGAGCAGGGTGGCTGCGCGTCGGGCGCGGCCGGGCTCGTCGCGCTCCTGGCGCTCGCGCCGCTCGCGCTCCGCGCGCGCAGGAGGCGGTCTTGATCCGGACGGCCCTCGTCGTCGCGGCGCTCGCCGCCGCGCTCCCCGCGGCGGCCGAGTCGCCGCGCTCCGGCTCGTTCGAGCTGTCGCTGGCGGGGTACCGGCCCAGCATCGACTCCGAGTTCACCGGTGGCCGCGCGCCGTTCACGGCGGCCTTCGGCGACGGGCGCGGCTGGATGGTGCGCGGCGACATCGCGCGCTCGATCTTCATGGACTATGGCTCGCTCGATCTCGGCCTCGGGATCGGCTACTTCGAGAAGTACGGACACGGGCAGCTCCCCGCCAGCGCCGGCGGCGGCACCTCGGCCGACACGACCGCCTTCAAGGTCTTCCCCACCCGCGTCTCGCTCACCTACCGCTTCGACGTGCTCGCGAACCGCTTCAGCATCCCGTTCGCGCCCTATGGCCGCGTCTCCTTCGAGCGCTACAACTGGTGGGTGAACAACGGCTCGGGCAACACCGCGAACGCGAGCGGCAAGTCGGGGTATGGCGCGACGAACGGCTACTCCTTCTCCGGCGGCATCGCCTTCCTCCTCGACGTGCTCGACGCCGGGCTCGCGCGCGAGATGGACCGCGACACCGGCATCAACCACACGTACGTCTTCGTCGACTTCACGAAGAGCTACATCTCCGACTTCCACTCCGCCTCGAGCTGGAACCTCTCCGATGAGAAGTCGGTCAACATCTCGGGCGGGCTCCTGTTCGTGTACTAGCGCGCGGGTCCCGGAGGACGGGGCGTGACGCTCCGGACGAAGCTCCTCGTCGCCCAGGCGCCGCTGGCGCTGGTGCTCCTCTTCTTCGGCTTCGCCTCGGTGAGGACGCTCACCCAGCTCGGCCACAGCCCCGAGCTCATCCTCAAGGACAACTACCGCAGCGTGCTCGCCGCCGAGCGCATGACGGAGGCGGTCGAGCGGCTGCAGGAGGCGGCGCTCTCTCGCGCGACGGGCCGGCGCTCCGACGTGCAGGCCGCGGCGGACGCGCGGAAGCGCTTCGAGTCGGAGCTCGTCTTCCAGGAGCACAACATCACGGAGCCCGGGGAGGCGGAGGCGACGCAGCGCCTGCGCCGGCGCTGGGCCGTCTACCAGGACGCCTTCGATCGCATCGCGGCGGCGCCCGCGCAGGGGCAGCTCGCCGCGTACTTCGACGTGCTCCAGCCCGCGCACCGGGCGGTCCTCGACGGCGCGAGCGAGATCCTCGCGCTCAACCAGGACGCCATGGCGCGCAAGAGCGAGCGGGCGCGGCGCGCGGCGGAGCGCAACGTCACCGGGGTCGTCGCCGCGACGGTGGCAGCGATCGCGCTCGGGCTGCTCTCCTCGATCGCCCTCACCGCGCGGCTCCTGCGGCCGCTCGGCGTGCTGTCCCAGACGGTGCGCCGCATCGGCGAGGGCGACCTCGAGGCGCGCGCGAGGGTGGACGGCAAGGACGAGATCGCGGCGCTCGCGCAGGAGTTCAACACCATGGCCGATCGCCTGGCGCAATACCGGAGGAGCTCGCTCGGCGAGCTCCTGCAGGCGCAGCAGGCCTCGCAGGCCGCCATCGACAGCCTGCCCGATCCGGTCCTGGTGCTCGACCCGGTGGGCGCCATCCTCAACCTCAATGGAGCGGCGGAGTCGCTCCTGCGCCTCGGCCCCGCCGGACAGCCCCCCTCGCTCGCGGCGATGGACCCCGGCCTGCGCGCCGTGGTGGAGCGCGTGCGCGGCCACGTCCTCGCGGGCCGCGGCCCGTACGTGCCGCGCGGGTTCGAGGAGGCGGTGCGCGTCGAGTCGGCGGACGGCGACCGGCACCTCCTGCCGCGCGCGACGCCGCTCTACTCGGAGCAGGGCGGCGTCGTGGGCGCGACGATCGTGCTGCAGGAGGTGACGCGCCTCATGCGCTTCGACGAGCTGAAGAACGACCTCGTCGCGACCGTCGCGCACGAGTTCCGCACGCCGCTCACCTCGCTGCGCATGGCGATCCACCTCACCGCCGACGAGGTGGTCGGGCCGCTCACCGAGAAGCAGGCTGAGCTCATGGCGGCCGCACGGCAGGACTGCGAGCGGCTGCAGGGGATCGTGGACGACCTGCTCGACCTGTCGCGCATCCAGTCGGGCCGGATGGCGCTCAAGCTGGAGCGGCTCGACGCGGCGGCGATGCTGCAGGGCGCCGCGGCGGCGGTGCGTCCGGCGGCGGAGGCGGACGGGCTCGTCCTCGCGGTGGCGGAGGTGGACCCGGCGCTCGAGGTGCGGGCCGACACCGAGCGCGCCCAGCTCGTGCTCACGAACCTGCTCGCCAACGCCGTGCGCCACACACCGCGCGGCGGCCTCGTGGAGGCGCGCGCCCGGCGCGACGGCGAGGCCGTACGCTTCGAGGTCCGCGACACCGGCGAGGGGATCGCGCGCGAGCACCAGGAGCGCATCTTCGACAAGTTCTACCGGGTTCCCGGCGCGCGCGGCGGCGGCGTCGGGCTCGGGCTCTACATCTCGCGCGAGATCGTGCAGGCGCACGGCGGCGCCATGGGCGTCGAGAGCGTGTCGGGCAAGGGGAGCACCTTCTGGTTCACGCTGCCCGTGGCCGAGCCGCGGACGTCGGCGGCGTGAGCCTAAATTTAGGGCGACGGTGAGCGCCTCTCACCGCCCCCACTTCTTCCGCTTGCGCCACAGCGTGGACGCGTCGAGGCCGACGACGCGCGCCGCATCCTCGAGCGTGCTCGCGCGGGCGAGCACGCGCAGCACGTGCTCGCGCTCGATCTCCTCGGCGGTGAAGTCGCCGCCCAGGACCGGCGTCGAGGGCTGGGCCGCGATGCGCTCCGGGAAGCTCTCCGGCTCGAGCACGCCCCCGGGCGACAGGATGAGCGCGCGCTCGATGGCGTTGCGCAGCTCGCGCACGTTCCCCGGCCACGGGTAGGCGACGAGGACGCGCTCGGCCGCGGGCGAGAGCTCGGGCGGCTGGCGCCGTCCCTGGCGCGAGAAGAACGCGACGAAGCGGCGCGCGAGCGGCAGGATGTCCTCCGGGCGCTCGCGCAGCGGGGGCACCGTCACCTCGAGGACGTTGAGCCGGTAGAGGAGGTCCTCGCGGAACCGCCCCGCCTTCACCTCCGCCTCGAGAGCGCGGTTCGTGGCGGCGACGATGCGGACGTCGGCGGTGCGGGTCCGGTTCTCGCCCACCCGCTCGAACCGCTTCTCCTGGAGGAACCGGAGGAGCTTCGCTTGCAGCGCGGGCGAGATCTCGCCGATCTCGTCGAGGAAGACCGTGCCGCCCTCGGCCGCCTCGACGCGGCCCTCCTGATCCTTCACCGCGCCCGTGAACGCCCCGCGGGCATGGCCGAAGAGCTCGCTCGCGAGCAGCTCCTCGGAGAGCGTCGGGCAGTTCACGAGGACGAACGGCCGATCGCGGCGCGCGCTGCGCGAGTGCAGCAGGCGCGCGAGGACGCCCTTCCCGGTGCCGTTCTCGCCGCGCAGGAGCAGCGCCACGTCGTGGCCCGCAGCCCGCCCGATCACCTCCAGCGCCGACTGCATGCGCGGCGACGCCGTCTCGACGACGGCCTCCGGCGCCGCCTCCTCGAGCCGCGTCTCGAGATCGGAGAGGCGCCGTTCCAGCGCGCGCCGCTCTCGGGCGCGCTCGACGAGGTGCGCGATCTGGGCGGGCGTGAACGGCTTCGGGAGGTAGTCCTTCGCGCCGCGCCGCATCGCCTCGACGGCCGTGTCCACCGTCGCGTACGCGGTGATGACCACCACCTCGAGCCCGGGGCGCTCGGCGAGGAGCCGCGGCAGCAGATCGAGTCCGCTCTCCTGCCCGAGGCGCAGATCGCAGAACGCCAGCTCGAACGGCTCGACGCGCAGCGCGTCGAGCGCGGCGCTCGCGCTCGCCGCCTGCTTCACCGCGCAGCCGAGGCCCTCCAGGCAGACGGTGAGCGTGGTCCGGATGTTCTTCTCGTCGTCGATGACGAGGACGCGAAGCGGCGCGGGGGGCGCCTGGACGGCCGGTTCTGGCATCAGGTGCGACCCATTGCATTTCGCAGGAAGGATGGCGCCTCCGTCGTGCATCGTGCCGGGCCGGTCTCCGGGACGCGAGCCGGACCGGCCTGGCACGCGAGAGAATCTGGGCGGTTGGCGGAGCGCCCGGGCAGGGCATGGCCGCTGCACGCGGTCGCGGCCTCACCCGTACTCCGGAGCGCTGCAAGACTCATGACGTTCGCCACCCTGCGACGCGCCCTCCTCGGCGCTCCGCGCGACATCTCCGACCCGAAGACGTACCACCACATCTCGCTCATCGCATTCCTGGCGTGGGTGGGGCTGGGAGCGGACGGCCTCTCCTCGTCCGCCTACGGACCCGAGGAGTCGTTCCGCGCGCTCGGCCAGCACCAGTTCCTGGCGGTGGGGCTCGCCGTCGCGATCGCCTTCACCGTCTTCATCATCTCGTACGCCTACTCGCGCATCATCGAGCACTTTCCGTTCGGCGGCGGCGGTTACGTGGTCGCGACGAAGCTGCTCGGGCCGCGCTTCGGCGTCGTCTCCGGGTCGGCGCTCCTCGTCGACTACGTGCTCACCGTCTCGGTCTCGATCGCCGCCGCCGCCGACGCCACCTTCAGCTTCCTGCCACCCGCCTGGCACGCGTGGAAGCTGCCGCTGGAGTTCACGGCCATCGGGCTCCTCACGCTGCTCAACCTGCGCGGCGTGAAGGAGTCGGTCACCGTGCTCGCGCCGATCTTCGTCGGGTTCCTCATCACGCACGCCATCCTCCTCGTGGGCGTGATCATCGGGCGCGCCGGCGACATTCCCCAGGTCGTGCACGAGGTCCACAGCGGGTACCGCCACGGCCTCGCGACGCTGGGGCTCGGCGGCCTCGCCGCGCTCTTCATGCGCGCCTACTGCATGGGCGCCGGGACGTACACCGGCATCGAGGCGGTCTCGAACGGCCTCCAGATCATGCGCGAGCCGAAGGTCCAGACCGGCAAGAAGACGATGCTCTACATGGCGCTCTCGCTCGCGCTCACCGCCGGCGGGATCACCCTGTGCTACCTCCTCGTCCACGCCACGCCGGTCGAGGGCAAGACGATGAACGCGGTGCTGGCCGAGGCGTTCGCGGGCGGCTGGGGGAGGCCCGGCCAGATCTTCATCTGGGTCACGCTCGCCGCCGAGACGGCGCTCCTCTTCGTGGCGGCGCAGGCCGGCTTCATCGACGGCCCGCGCGTCATGAGCAACATGGCCAACGACTCCTGGCTGCCGCACCGGTTCGGCCAGCTCTCGGATCGCCTCTCCATGCAGCATGGCATCCTGCTCATCTCCGGGGCGTCGGCGGCGACGCTCCTCTACACGCGCGGCGACACGGGCACGCTCGTGCTCATGTACTCCATCAACGTGTTCCTCACCTTCTCGCTCTCCGAGTCGGGCATGGTGCGGTACTGGTTCCGCGAGCGGAAGAAGTACCCGGACTGGAAGAGCCACATCGTCGTCCACCTCGTCGGTCTCGTGCTGTGCCTCTCGATCCTCACCCTCAACGTGATCGAGAAGTTCAGCGAGGGCGGCTGGGTCACGCTCGCGGTGACGGCGCTCCTCATCGGGCTCTGCTTCGTGATCCGGCGCCACTACGTCGGCGTGCGCCGCGACCTGCGCCGCCTCGACTCGATCATGGGCGCGCTGCCGTCGCATGCGGCTCCCGCGGGCCAGCCGCTCGACAACCGTCTGCCGACCGCCGTGCTCCTCGTGGGCGGCTACAGCGGGCTCGGCATCCACCAGATCCTGACCATCCAGCGGCTCTTCCCCGGGACGTACAAGAACCTCCTCTTCGCGTCGGTGGGCGTCATCGACTCCGCGACGATGAAGGGCGTCGCCGAGGTGGACGAGCTGCGACGCCGGACCGAGGAGGGCCTGCAGCGCTACACGGACCTGGCGCGGCGCCTCGGGTTCCAGGCGGACTACCGGTTGAGCATAGGCACCGAGGCGGTCGCCGAGGCCGAGAAGCTCAGCCTCGAGATCTCGAAGGAGTTCCAGCGAGCCATCTTCTTCGCAGGCAAGCTCATCTTCGAGAAGGAGCGATGGTTCCAGCGCCTGCTCCACAACGAGACCGCCTACCAGCTCCAGCGCCGGCTCCAGTTCGCCGGGCTCAACGCCATGGTGCTGCCGGTGCGTGTGCTCCAGGAGAAGGCCGAGGACGTCGCGGCCGCGGCGTAGCGGACGATGAGCGCGGATCCGCGAGCCCGGGCCTTCGCCTCGCGCCTCGACCGGGCGCGCCGGGCCGGGCGCGCGCTCGTCGATCTCGCCGAGTCCGACCCGTCGCGTTGCGGCCTGGGCCCCGGGCTCTCGCTCGTCGCGACGCGAGGGTCCGCCGCCGGACCGCAGGCGCTCGGCGACGCGCGCGAGGCGATCGCCGCTCACCTCTGCGGCCGGGGAGCGCCGTCGGCGCCGGACCGCGTCCTCCTGGCGCCCTCGGCGGCGGCGGCCTACGGGTGGCTCCTCGAGCTGCTCTGCCCGGGCGACGGCGAGATGCTCGTGCCGTCGCCGTGCTCGCCCATCCCGGCGCTCGCGCCGGCCCGCGCTGCCCGGTACGCCCTGCGCTACGACGGAGCATGGCGCATCGACCGCGCCTCCCTCCGGCGGGCCCTGACCCCGCGGACCCGCGCCGTCCTCGTGGCGAGCCCGTCGAGCCCGGCGGGAGCGCTCCTGTCCGGCGACGAGCTCGCGTTCCTCGACGAGCTGTGCGCCGAGCGCGGCCTCGCGCTCGTCGGCGACGAGGGCCTCGCCGAGACCGCGCTCGCCCCCACCGCGAGCGTCCTCGGCGCGACGCGCTGCGGCGCGTTCCAGGTGTCTTCCATCGCGACGCTCCTCGGGGCCCCCTTCGAGGAAGGCTGGCTGGCGTTGGCCGGCGAGCCGAGCATCGTGCGGTCCTTCGTGGCGCGCCTCGAGGCGATCGCTCGCCCGGCCCCCTCGCAGGAGGCCGCCGCGATGCTCTCGGCGCTGCTGGCAAGGCGAGAGCCGTTCCTGAGCGCCCTCCGGAAGCGGCTCACCGACAATCGCGTCTGCCTCGCGACGGGGGCGCTCGCGGAGGCGCCTTTCACGCTCCTGAACGGCGGCGGCGGGTGGTGGGCCGTGCTCCAGATCGGCGACGCCGACGACGAGGGCGCGGTCGCCGGCGCGCTCCTCGACGCGGGCGTCGTCGTCCAGCCGGGATTCCTCTTCGGATTCGAGCGGAGCGGTTACCTGGTCGTGTCGTTGCTCCCCAGGCCGGAGATCTTCCGCGAGGGGGTCGAGCGCCTCTCGAAGGTCCTGCGCTCGCCCATCGCCTGAGCGCGCTGGCGCGGATCCTGCTGAAAGCCACGCCTGATGCGCGACCCCAACCCCGGCGACACGATCGACCAGTACCAGCTCACGGAGCTCCTCGCGCGGAGCGGGATGGCCTCCCTCTTCAAGGCCATCGACGCCGATTCGGGCGAGACGGTGGTGCTCAAGATCCCGCACATCCAGCTCGAGTGCGACGTCGTCTTCTTCGACCGCTTCAGGCGCGAGGAGGAGCTCGGGCAGCGCCTCGACCACCCGGGCATCGTGAAGGTCCTGCGGCCACGCGAGAAGAGCCGCATGTACATCGCGATGGAGTACGTCGAGGGAAGGTCGGTGCGCGCGATGATGCAGGCGAGCCGCCCGCTCCCCGCCGACGTGGCGCTCTCGATCGCGCGCCAGACCTGCGAGGCGCTCGCGTACATGCACGCGCAGGGTATCGTGCACCGCGACGTCAAGCCGGAGAACGTGCTCGTCACCGCGGACGGTCGGGTGAAGATCCTCGATCTCGGGATCGCGCACCACGGGGCCAAGCGCCGGCTGACGTGGGCGGGGTCCGCGTCGGGGATGGGCACACCCGACTACATGGCCCCCGAGCAGATCCGCGGCCGCCGCGGCGACGCCCGGACCGACGTCTACGCGCTCGGCACCATGCTGTACGAGATGTTCACCTGCAACCTGCCCTATGCGGGCGACGACGCTCGCGCGCTCCTCCGCGCGAAGGCGAGCGAGGAGCCGCGGTCGCCGAGCCACCACGTCCCCGGGTTCGATCCGGCGCTCGAGGCGATCATCATGAAGGCGATCGAGCGAACGCCCGCCGATCGCCACGCGACCGCCGCCGAGCTGCTCGCCGAGCTCCGGGACCCCTCGGCCGTGCCGCCCCGCGATTCCCACGCCGCGGCGTCTCGCCGCGGTGGCCCTGGCGCGCGACGCCGGGTCGTCCTCTCCGTCGTCGTGGCGGCCGTCCTGGCGGCGCTCGCGTCCCTCGTGTGGCTGAGCCCCCGGCTCTCCGCCCCACCCCGTGTTCCGCCGGCGAGCGCACCGGGACGCTAGCGCGGGCACACGTCCCCGCGGGCACACGTCCCATCGAGGCAAGCACATGACGAACCTGACCCCGCCCACCGCGAAGCTGCTCACCTTCGGAGTCCTGATCGCCTCGGCGGCGCTGGAGGTCGGTGGCGACGCCCTGATTCGCATGGGCCTCCGAGGGAGGGGGATCGCGCTCGTCGGCGTGGGCTTCGCCGTGCTGGGTTCCTACGGCATCGTCGTGAACCTCCTCCGCATCGACTTCTCCCGGGTGCTCGGCGCCTATGTCGGCATCTTCGCCGTCGTCAGCGTTCTCACCGGGCTCGTCCTCTTCCGGGACAGGGTTCCCGCGTCCACCTGGACCGGGCTCGCGCTCATCCTCGGCGGGAGCCTCGTCATTCACCTGGGACACGGCCCGTAGGATCGGGCTCGGCGTGTCGGCGCGCTCACGAGCTGACGCGCCGCGAGCTCCTGGCCGCCGTCTCGGCGCGAACGGGCTCCGCGGCTCCCGGGTGGTATTGCACGCTGCATGACGGCGGACGGCGGGGATTGCGGACCGCAACGCGCGCTGGGCCTCGCGCGCAGTGAGGCCCCACATCGCAGCGGGATCCGCGGTGGCATCGCCGGTGCAGCCCCGATTCGCATGTCATTGACCACGCTCGAGCTGCTCAGCGTTCTCTTCCTGGCCGCTTGCTTCGCGTGGACCCGCCTGAGCGCCCGCTAGCCGACGCCACCCGAGGCCCCGATGCTCGACATCGTCTTCCTGCTGACCACCGCCACCTTCTTCGCCATCTCGCTCGCCTACGTGGCGGGCTGCGACTCGCTGTGAATAGCGGCCCGGAGCTTCCATGACCTTCGAGTACGCCGTCGGCACCGTCCTCTCCGTGCTCCTCACCGCCTACCTCGGGTACGCGCTCGTCCGCCCCGAGCGCTTCTAGGGGATGGCCATGACCGCCAACGGCTGGCTCCAGATCGCGCTCTTCGCGCTCGTCGTCCTCGCGCTGACGAAGCCGCTCGGGCTCTACATGTACCGGGTGTTCGAGGGCGAGCGGCAGCCCTTGCCCCGCCTCTTTGGGCCCTTCGAGCGGGTGCTGTACCGGCTCTGCGGCGTCGATCCGAAGAGGGAGCAGGACTGGAAGGGCTACACCGTCGCGATGCTGATCTTCAGCTTCTTCGGCGTGGTGGTCTCCTACGGGATCATGCGCCTGCAGCACGTCCTCCCGCTGAACCCGCAGAAGCTCGGGCCCGTCGCGCCGGACCTCGCGTTCAACACCGCCGTCAGCTTCACCACCAACACGAACTGGCAGAACTACGGCGGCGAGAGCACGATGAGCTATCTCTCGCAGATGTCGGCGCTGGCATGGCACAACTTCACGTCGGCCGCCGTCGGGATCGGGATCGCGCTGGCGCTGGCGCGCGGCCTCACGCGCCGGCCCGGCCCGGGAGGCCCGAAGACGCTGGGCAGCTTCTGGGTCGATCTCGTCCGCGCCATCGTCTACGTGCTCCTGCCCATCTCCGTCGTGGTGGCGCTCGTCCTCGTCGCCTCGGGGCTCCCGCAGACGCTCTCGGCCTACCGTGAGCTCACGACGCTCGAGGGGGTGAAGCAGGTCGTCGCGCTCGGGCCGGTCGCCTCGCAGGAGGTCATCAAGGAGCTGGGCACGAACGGCGGCGGCTTCTTCAACGCCAACAGCGCCCACCCGTTCGAGAACCCATCGCCGCTCACGAACTTCATCGAGCTGGTGCTCATCTTCGCCATCCCGGCGGCGCTCACCTACACCTACGGCAAGATGGCCCGCGACACGCGGCAGGGCTGGGCGATCTTCGCCGCGATGGGGGTGCTGTTCGCCGTCGGCGTCGCGGTGGTCTACCGCTCCGAGTCGAGCGGGAACCCGGCGCTGGCGGGCCTCGCCGTCGAGCGCGGACTCGGCAACATGGAGGGGAAGGAGGTCCGCTTCGGCGTCGCGAACAGCGCGCTGTGGGCGACCGTCACGACCGACACCTCCTGCGGCGCGGTCAACTCCATGCACGACAGCTTCACCCCGCTGGGCGGGCTCGTCCCGCTCGTGAACATCCAGCTCGGCGAGGTGATCTTCGGCGGCGTCGGCTCGGGGCTCTACGGGATGCTGGTGATGGTGGTCCTCACCGTCTTCATCGCCGGCCTCATGGTCGGCCGGACGCCCGAGTACCTCGGCAAGAAGATCGAGGGGCGCGAGATGAAGCTCGCGATGCTCTACGTCCTCATCTTCCCGCTCCTCATCCTGGGGTTCAGCGCCTGGGCCTCGGTCGCGTCCTACGGCACGTCGGCGCTCGCCAACGCCGGGCCGCACGGCCTCTCGGAGATCCTGTACGCCTACTCGAGCCAGGCGGGGAACAACGGCTCGGCCTTCGCCGGCCTCTCCGGCAACGCGAGGTTCTGGAACGTGACCGGCGGCCTCGACATGCTCGTCGGCCGCTTCCTCATGATCATCCCGGCGCTCGCCATCGCCGGCTCGATGATCGGGAAGAAGACGGTGCCGGCGGGACCGGGCACGTTCCCGACGACCGGGCTCACGTTCACGGTCCTCCTCATCTCGGTCATCCTCATCGTCGGCGCGCTCACCTTCTTCCCGGCGCTCTCGCTCGGCCCGGTGCTCGAGCACTTCGCCGCCCTTCACGGAAAGGTGTTCTAGCCATGGCCCCGAAGGCGAAGCAGCGCTCCCTCTTCGATCCGCAGATCGTCCGGCACGCGGCGGTCGAGAGCCTGAAGAAGCTCGATCCGCGTCTCGTCGCGAAGAACCCGGTCATGTTCGTCGTCGAGGTGGGGAGCGTTCTCACCTCGCTCCTCTGGCTGCGCGATCGCGTCGTGCACCCTGCGGGCGCGGCGCCGGGCTGGTTCACCCTCACCGTCAGCCTGTGGCTCTGGTTCACCGTCGTCTTCGCGAACTTCGCGGAGGCGGTCGCGGAGGGGCGCGGCAAGGCGCAGGCCGAGACGCTGCGCCGCATGCGGCGCGAGATCGGCGCGCGCAAGCTCGTGAACGGCCGCGAGGAGAGCGTCCCCGCCTCGGCGCTGCGCAAGGGCGACACCGTCGTGGTCGAGGCCGGCCAGATCATCCCCGGCGACGGCGAGATCATCGACGGCATCGCGTCGGTGGACGAGTCCGCCATCACCGGCGAGTCGGCGCCGGTCATCCGCGAGTCGGGCGGCGACCGCTCGGCCGTCACGGGCGGCACGCGAGTCCTCTCCGACCGGATCGTCGTCCGCATCAGCGTCGATCCGGGCGAGTCGTTCCTCGACCGGATGATCGCCCTCGTCGAGGGCGCCGCGCGGCAGAAGACGCCCAACGAGATCGCGCTGCACATCCTGCTCGTCGGGCTCACCCTCGTCTTCCTCTTCGCGTGCGTGACCCTCGTGCCGATCGCGCGCTACTCGTCGATCGGCCTCTCCGCCACCGCGGTCGTGGCGCTCCTCGTGTGCCTCATCCCGACCACCATCGGCGGGCTGCTCTCCGCCATCGGGATCGCCGGGATGGACCGGCTCCTCGGCAAGAACGTGCTCGCCATGAGCGGCCGCGCCGTCGAGGCCGCGGGGGACGTGGACACGCTGCTCCTCGACAAGACCGGCACGATCACGCTCGGCAACCGCATGGCGACCGAGCTCTTCCCGGCGCCGGGCGTCAAGGTGGAGGACCTCGCCGACGCGGCCCAGCTGGCGAGCCTCGCCGACGAGACGCCCGAGGGGCGCTCGATCGTCGTGCTCGCCAAGGAGCGCTATGGCCTCCGCGGGCGCGAGGTGCGCGCGGCGGAGCACCACTTCATCCCGTTCACAGCGCAGACCCGGATGAGCGGCGTGGACATGGGTGGCCGCGTCATCCGCAAAGGCGCGGTGGACGCCGTGGCGAAGCACGTGATCGGGCTCGGCGGAGCGATGCCCCGCGAGATGGCGCAGGCCGCGGACCGGATCGGCGACTCGGGCGGCACCCCCCTCGCCGTCTCCGACGGACCCCGCGTGCTCGGCATCGTGCACCTGAAGGACGTGGTGAAGGGTGGCATCAAGGAGCGCTTCGACCGCTTCCGCGCCATGGGCATCCGCACCGTCATGATCACGGGCGACAACCCCCGCACCGCCGCCGCCATCGCGCGCGAGGCCGGGGTGGACGACTTCCTGGCCGAGGCGACGCCCGAGAACAAGATGCGCCTCATCAAGGAGGAGCAGGCGAAGGGCAAGCTCGTCGCGATGACCGGGGACGGCACGAACGACGCGCCCGCGCTGGCCCAGGCCGACGTGGGCGTGGCCATGAACACCGGCACGCAGGCGGCGAAGGAGGCCGGCAACATGGTCGACCTCGACTCGAACCCGACGAAGCTCCTCGAGGTGGTCGAGGTGGGCAAGCAGCTGCTCATGACGCGCGGCACGCTCACCACCTTCTCGATCGCGAACGACGTCGCGAAGTACTTCGCGATCCTGCCGGCGCTCTTCGTGGCCGCCTACCCCGAGCTGGCGCCGCTCGACGTGATGCACCTCGCCTCGCCCTACAGCGCCATCCTCTCGGCGGTGATCTTCAACGCCGTCATCATCGTGCTGCTCATCCCGCTCGCGCTCAAGGGCGTCAAGTACCGGCCGCTCGGGGCGGCGGCGGTGCTGCGGAGGTCGGTGCTCGTGTACGGCCTCGGCGGCGTCATCGCGCCCTTCGCCGGCATCAAGCTCATCGACATGGCGCTCGCCGCCGCGGGCATCGTCTAGGGAGGAAGTCATGCGAGAGACCGCCACCGCCGTCCGCGCCACGCCGCTGCCCGCCGCCCGGCCGCACCGCGAGCCCAGGATGGCCGACCACGTCCTCCCGGCCTTGCGCGCCACGGTCGTCACCCTGGTGCTCACCGGCGTCGCCTACCCGCTCGTCGTGACCGGGATCGCCCAGGTCCTCTTCCACCGCAAGGCGGAGGGCAGCTTCGTCGCGGACGAGGCTGGCAAGGTGATCGGCTCCGAGCTCCTGGCCCAGGGCTTCGCGAACCCTGGCTACTTCCAGCCGCGCCCTTCCGCGGCGGGGGAGAAGGGCTACGACCCGCTCGCTTCAGGCGGCTCGAACCTGGGGCCCACCTCCAGGAAGCTGCGCGACGGTGCCACCGCCACCCTGTACGGCCTGCAGAAGGCGAACCCCGACGCGCCGGGTCCGGCGCCGGTCGAGCTCGTCACGGCGTCTGCCAGCGGCCTCGATCCGCACGTCTCGCCCGCCGCCGCGCTCTGGCAGGTGCCGCGCGTGGCGAAGGCGCGGGGCGTCGCTCCCGACCGCGTCCGCGCGCTCGTCGACGAGAGCACCGAGGGGCGCGACCTCGGGATCCTGGGCGAGCCGCGGGTGAACGTCCTCCAGCTCAACCTCGCGCTCGACGGGCGCCTCGGAGCGCCGCCCGCGGCGGCGGCCGCGAGCAAGGGGTAGGCGTGGGGGTGGTGAGCTTCAGCGTGCCCGAGGAGCGCAGGAACGCGGAGCACGTCCGCGCGCTGCTCGCGGCGCAGACGATCTACGAGCAGCTCCGGG
>DASWDS010000156.1:0-8997 GCA_036395165.1 Anaeromyxobacteraceae bacterium
CGCTCGCGGCGCGGCGCCGGGGCGGGTCCGGCGGCGTGGACGAATTGCTCGCGCCCGATGTCGCGGGTCAGGTCCCTCCGAAGGGCCGCGGCGGGTATCGCCGCGTCTGCGACCTCCTGCGCAAGCTCGCCCGCCCGCCCACTGCGGACCTCCCGGGCGAGGCCATCGAGCTCGTCCTCGCCGAGGGCTACGAGGACTACCTCAAGGCCGAGTTCCTCAACGCCGACTCGCGGGTGGAGGACATCCGACAGCTCGCCGAGTACGCGCGGGGCTACGAGGACACCGAGACGTTCCTGTCGGAGATCGCGCTCCTGACCGAGCTCTCGGCGGAGACGGTGTCCGAGGGCGGCGAGCCGGACGAGAAGATGGTGCTGTCGAGCGTCCACCAGGCGAAGGGGCTCGAGTGGCGCGCCGTCTTCCTGGTGTGGCTCGCCGACGGCCGGTTCCCGAGCGCACAGGCGCTCAAGGACCGCGACGGCGAGGAGGAGGAGCGCCGGCTCTTCTACGTCGGCTGCACGCGCGCGAAGGACGACCTGTACCTCTGCCTGCCGCTCGTGGCCGCGCCGCGCGACCGCGAGCGGGTGGTGTTGAAGGCCTCGCGCTTCGTGGAGGAGCTCCCCGGCGATCCGGTGCTCTACGAGCGGTGGCAGCTCGAGGATCCGGCGGTGGTTGCGGCGCTCCCGGTCGCGAACGACCCGGCGCTCCTCGGGCCGAGACCGGCGCCGGAGGGGGCGCTCGTCGTCCCGGCGCTGTTCGGGACGAACTCGGAACCGGGAGCCGAGGTCGCCGCGGTCGAGGAGCGGGGAGACGGCGACGACGTCCCGTCCTGATCGGCACCGAGAGGGCTGCCCGTCCGGTGTGTGGTAGAACGGGCCCATGCCCGGCTCGCCCTCCCGCGAGAAGCCCATCCTCGGCATCGACCTCGGCACGACGAACACCTGCGTCGCGCACGTGCGCAACCGCATCCCGCGCGTCGTGCCCACTGACAAGGGCAGCCTGGTTCTCCCGAGCGTCGTCGCGCTCAGCGAGAAGGGCGACTTCCTCGTCGGTGGCGTGGCCAAGGACCAGATGGTCACGAACCCGAAGAACACCATCTACGGGGCGAAGCGGCTCATCGGGCGGAAGTTCAACTCGAAGGTCGTGCAGGAGCTGCGCAGCTACTACTCGTACGACATCGTGGAGGGGCCGGCGGGCGAGGCGGCGGTGACGCTCGGCGGTGGGGTGAGGACGCTGCCGCAGGTGTCCTCGCTCGTCCTCTCGCACGTGAAGAAGATCGCGGAGGCGTTCCTCGGCCGCGAGATGGGCGAGGCCGTCATCTCGGTGCCCGCCTACTACAACGACAACCAGCGCCAGGCGGTGAAGGAGGCGGGGCGCCTGGCGGGCTTCGAGGTGAAGCGCATCGTGAACGAGCCGACGGCGGCCGCGCTCGCGTACGGCTTCAACCGCGGGCTCGACCAGAAGGTGCTCGTGTACGACCTCGGCGGCGGCACCTTCGACGTCTCGGTGCTGCAGCTCTCGGCGAACGTCTTCGAGGTGCTCGCCACCGGCGGCGACACCTTCCTCGGCGGCGTCGACTTCGACAATCGCATCATCGACTTCGCGCTCGATGCGTTCTGGCGCGAGCACAAGATCGACCTCGCGGGCTCGCCCATCGCCATGCAGCGCATCAAGAGCGCGGCGGAAGCGGCCAAGATCGACCTCACGCTCATCCCCAACGTCGCGATCGAGCTGCCCTATCTCGAGGAGAAGAAGGGCAAGCCGCTCGACCTGCGCGTGCCGCTCTCGCGCGGACAGCTGAACGACCTCACCGTGGACCTCGTCGATCGCACGTTCGAGCTGTGCGATCAGGTGCTCTACGAGAAGAAGCTCCGGCCCTCCGACATCGACGAGGTGATCCTGGTCGGCGGCCAGTCGCGCATGCCGCTCGTGCAGGAGAAGATCCGGGAGCACCTCGGGAAGCTGCCGCGCAAGGGCGTCCACCCCGACGAGTGCGTGGCCCTCGGCGCGGCGCTCCTCGGCGACTCGCTCGACCAGATCGCCTCGCTCACGCTGGTGGACGTCCTCTCCATGCCCATCGGCGTCGCGACGCCGCAGAACCGCTTCCGCCGCGTGCTCGAGAAGAACAACGCCATCCCGTGCTCGCGCTCCTTCCGGCTCCCGCCGCCGCGCGAGCCAGGGCAGCCCATCGAGCTCGACATCTACCAGGGCGACTCGGACGACATCGTGGACGACGAGTTCCTCGGCTCGATCCGGCTCCCCGCCGCCGCGACGGGGCGTCGCATCGACTTCAAGCTCGACGAGGAGTGCCTGCTCAAGGTGACGTTCGACGACCCCGAGCAGGGGATGCGCGTGGTGGACTTCGCGACGCGCGACACGCCCGAGGCGCTCCGGCGGGCGCTCGCCGAGCAGGTCGCGCGGCGCTCGCCCACCGATGCCGGTCAGGCGGAGGTGCGCCGCGGCGGCGGGCTCTTCGGCTGGCTCAGGAGAGGGTAGTGCTCTTCCCTTCGGAGACATGGCTCACCGCCGTGGTCGCCGCCGCCAACCGCCACCCGGATCTGCCGGAGGCGCTGCGCGGGCTGGGGCTGGACCTCGCGGCCGTGGTCGAGGCCGAGCCGCCGGCGCTGCCGAGCCCGTTCGCGGTGTACGGCCGCCAGGAGCACGGACGGATCGCGCTCGCGCGCGTGCTGCCCGATCCAGACGACATCTGGGAGCTCGAGCCCGCCTACGTGGTGCGTGCGCCGTACCGTGTCTGGAAGGCGCTGCTGCGCGGCGAGGATCCGGTGAAGGCGGCGCTCTCGGGGCGTGTCAAGGTCGAGGGAAACCTGGAGTCGCTCGTGCGGCGCGCCGGCTATCGCCACGTCGTGGATGCGGCGCTCGCCGGACTCGCGACGGAGTTCGCCGACGAAGGAGGACGAAGGTGAGCAAGGGGTTCGCGGAGCTTGTCCTGGAGCGGGGTGCGAAGGTGGTCGGCCGGGCGGCAGGCGCCGTCATCTCCGACCGGCGGGGGCAGGAGGCGCTGGCGCGCGCGGTGGGCGCGGCGCAGCGCGGATTGAGGATCTTCGAAAGCGTGCAGGAGCACGCGCTCCACGCGGCCGGCCTCGCTGTGCGGCCCGATTACGACGATCTCCGGAAGCAGGTGGCGCGCCTCAAGCGCAAGGCCCGCGAGCTGTCGGAGAAGCTCGAGGCCGCGTCCTCCGGCGACGGCGACGAGACGCGTTCGCGCGGCGATGGTTCACGTTGACACCCCACGGGCCCCTCGGCATACTCCGCCCCCGTTTCAGCGGTAACGGGCGCTTAGCTCAGCGGTAGAGCACCGCCTTCACACGGCGGGGGTCGCTGGTTCGAAACCAGCAGCGCCCACTCGGGAGGGCCGGTGGTTCCAGGGAATCTGGAGCGACCGGCCCTTTCACTTCGGGCGGTCGGTCTCGTCATTCGCAGGCTCCTCAACGTGGTGGGCAGGGAGCGCCGGCGTCCGCCCAGCTCTTGAAGGCGGAGACGAAGTCCGCGTGGGCCACGGGCACGGGCCGCCTGCCGTATCCCGGCGACCAGCCCCACAGGACGACGGGGTCGGCCGAGACGTGCTGCACGAGCGCGGCCAGGTCCTTGCCGCCGTTGCGCTCGGGATCCTTGAGCTGCTCGCAGAGCGGGCGCGCGGCGAGGCCCTCGAAGACCATCTTCATCCCCGGCGGCGGCAGGTGCCACCCCGCCTCGACCCCCGGCGGCGCGTGCGCGCCGTAGCTCTCCGGCGGGTTCGCTTTGCCATGGCAGGCGGCGCACTCGAGGCCGGCGACGCCGAACCCGCCTCGCCCGCGCAGGACGTGCTGCGGGTGGACGTGGCTGTCGTCGCCTTGCAGCGGCGCGTCGCCGGCCGGGTGGCAGTTCACGCACCGCGGCGACTGCAACACGGCTCTCACGAGCTCGAAGGAGGCGACCGGGTCGCGAGACGCTGGCGCGGAGGGCGGCGGCGCCTGCCCGCCGCCGTGCGAGCAGGAGAGCGCGAGGGATGTCGCGGCCACGGCAACGATGACCGCCAGCAAGGCTCGAGCAGGTGATCCGATCATCGGTCCATTCCTCAGGCGAGGCGCAGCGGAAGCGACCGCAGCCGCTTCCGGGTGAGGGCGAACACCGCGTTCGCGACGGCCGCCGACACCGGCGCGGTGGCCGGCTCGCCGATGCCGCCCATGCGCGCCTTGCTCTTCAGGATGTGCACGGCGACGTGCGGCATCTCGTCGAGCCGCAGGACCTCGTAGTCGTGGAAGTTGCTCTGCTGCACGCGGCCCTGCTTGAGGGTGAGCTCGCTGTGGAGCACCGGCCCGAGGCCGAACGCGACGGCCCCCTGCACCTGCGCCTCGATGCCGAGCGGGTTGACCGCGAGGCCGCAGTCGACCGCACAGGTGACCTGGTGGACGCGGATGCGCTTGCCGTCCTCGACGGACACCTCTGCGACCTCGGCGATGATGCTGCCGAAGGACTCGTGCACCGCGAGGCCGCGCGCCCGGCCGGAGGGTGGCGGCGTGCCCCAGCCGGCGTTCTCCGCAGCGACCTGAAGGGCGCGCAGGTGCCGCGGGCTCTCCTTCAGCATCGCGGCGCGGAACTGGAGCGGATCGCGGCCCGCGGCGTCGGCGAGCTCGTCGATCATGCTCTCCATCGCGAAAGCCGTGTGCGTGTTGCCGACCGAGCGCCACCACAGCACCGGCACCTCGTTCCGAGGGGAGTGGAGCGACACGCGTCGCGCGGGCACGGCCTCGAGGTACGGCGAGCCCACCACGCCCTCGACCGAGGTCGCGTCGATGCCGCCCTTGATCATCATCGCGGCGAACGGGGTGCCGGCGAGGATCGACTGCCCCACGATGGTGTGCTTCCAGGCGACGGGCAGGCCCCTCCCGTTCAGCCCCACCTCGATCCGGTGCACGAACAGCGGACGATAATACCCGCCGCGGATGTCGTCCTCGCGCGACCAGACCACCTTGACCGGGACGCTCGCGGCCCTCGCGACGTGCACGGCCTCGCTGACGAAATCCGATTGAGGGGTGGCGCGCCTTCCGAACCCCCCGCCGAGGAACATGGTGTGGATGCTCACGTTCTGCGGCGGGACGCCGGCGATCTTGGCGGCCGAGGCCTGGTCGTTCGTCTGGAACTGCGTGCCCGTCCAGATCTCGCAACGGTCGCCGTCGATCTTCACGGAACAGTTGAGCGGCTCCATCGTCGCGTGCGCGAGGTAGGGGACGGCGTACTCCGCCTCGATCCGCTTGGCGGCCGTCGAGAGCGCCGCGTCGCAGTCACCCTTGTCGACAGCGATCGCGCCCGGCCTCCTCGCCATCTCGCGGTAGCTCGCCTCGAGCTGGTCCGTGTCGATCGCCGCGCCAGGCCCGAGGTCCCACTCGACCTGCAGCGCGTCGCGCCCCGTCTTCGCGCTCCAGAAGTCCCTCGCCACGACGGCCACGCCCGAGGGCACCTGCACGACCTGCTCCACGCCTGGAACCGCCCTGGCCTTGGCCGCGTCGAACGACCTCACCTTCCCGCCGAAGACGGGCGCCCGCGCCACCACCGCCGTCCGGAGCCCGGGGAACTTCACGTCCATGCCGAACTGCGCCTGGCCGGTGATCTTCTCGGGCGAGTCGAGCCGCCGCATGGGCTTCCCGATGAGCTTCCAGTCCTTCGCCTCCTTGAGCTTCACCGAGGCCGGCGGCGGGAGCTTCTCGGCGGCCTCCGCGAGCTGCCCGTACGAGAGCTTCTCGCCACCCCCGTGGACGTATCCGTTCTCCGTTCGCAGCCGCTTCGGATCGACCTTCCACCTCTGCGCGGCGGCCCGCACGAGCATGTCGCGCGCCATGGCGCCGACCGTTCGATAGCGGTCGAACTCGGACCAGGTGGTCGTCGAGCCGCCGGTCATCTGCATGCCGAAGGCGGTGTGCGCATAGGCCGGCGCGGCGGGCGCGTGCTCGACGCGCACCCTCGTCCAGTCGCACTCCAGCTCCTCGGCGATGAGCATGGCGAGCGTGGTCCAGATGCCCTGACCCATCTCGGAGTGCGCGAGCAGGACCGTCACGGAATCGTCGGGCGCGACGCGGACGAACGCGTTCGGCCTGGGCGGCTGTTTCTCGGGAGGGGTGGCCGCCGCGAGGGCCCTGCGCGGCACGTAGAAGGCGATGACCAGGCCGGCGCCCGAGAGGAGCGAGGACCGGAGGAAGTCGCGCCGGGAGAGCGTGCTCATCGCCGCGCCCTCCTCAGCCGCGAGGCCGCCTCGTGCACGGCTTCGCGGATGCGCTGGTACGTCCCGCACCGGCAGATGTTGCCCGCCATCGCGGCGTCGATGTCCGCGTCGGTCGGATTCGGGTTCGCGGCCAGCAGGGCGGCGGCCGACATGATCTGGCCGCTCTGGCAGTAGCCGCACTGGACGACGTCGGCGGCAGCCCACGCCTGCTGCACGGGGTGCGAGCCGTCCGCGGAGAGTCCCTCGATGGTGGTCACCTTGCGGCGGCCCACCGCGGAGACCGGCATCACGCACGAGCGCACGGCCCGCCCGTCGAGGTGGACGGTGCAGGCCCCGCACTGCGCCAAGCCGCAGCCGTACTTCACGCCGGTGTATCCGAGGACGTCGCGCAGCACCCACAGCAGCGGTGTGTCGCCGGGCGCGTCGATCTCTCGCACCGTCCCATTGACGTCGAGCTTCATCTGACCCTCCAGCCGTCGGAAGCGTCTATCTAGCCGGGCCCGAGGCGAGCGGCTGCGCTCTTGCGCTCGGCACGTGCGGGATGGCCCTTTCGGCCTGCCCGCCGAGTCGCTCCTCGCGGGCGAGCTGCCGCACGTCCAGGCCGCGGCGGCGCAGCAGCGACAGGAGCCCCTCGTCGCCGACGAGGTGGCCCGCGCCGATCAGGACGAGATGCGTCCGCGGGGCGCCCACGAGCGGCGCGATGCGCTCCGCCATCCTGCGGTTCCGCGTGAAGTAGAGCACCTCGCGCACCTCGGCCTCGCCCTCGTCCGCGAAGACGAGCGCCTCGAACGCCGCGACGTCGCCGCGTTCCCACGCCGCCGACATGCGGTCGAGGGCCTCGACGCCCGCGCGCACGTCCTCCAGCGCCGCGCGCAGCATGCGCTCCTGCGTCCGCTCCGGGAGGTTGGCGAGCAGGCGGAGGTGCTCGGGCATCGACTCGAGCTGGACGATCGTCTTCGCGCCGCGCGCCTCGCGCAGGAGCGTCGCGTCCACGCCGAGATCGGCGGAGTAGCCGGCCTTCTGGATCCACGCGACGGTGATGATCGTCGCGAGCGCCCACGGACGGAGCCGCTCCGCGTTGGCCGGCGAGAGGCCGAGGCGGGTCAACACCCCTCGCACGATGGTCTCCGTCTCGAGGCTGACGTGGGCCGACAGCCCATCCGGCGGCCGGTACGTACCGAGCTCGCGCGTGAGCCGCCGGACCGTGTCCTGGGGTGTCGCCTCCGCGTCGGCCTCCACCACGAGCACCTCCGCGCGCGCGAAGGCTGCGCGCAGCGACCGCGGCCAGGCGAGACCGGGTCTGCCGAAGTGGAGCGCGCCGGCGAGGTAGAGCGGCCGGTCGGGCGCGTCCGCGCGCGTCACGCGCCAGAGGAACGCGGGCGAGTCCGGCGCCAGGAGCGGCAGGCGCGACGCCGCGCAGGCGGCGAGCGCGAGGGACAGCGCGGAGGCGATCGCGGCGCGAGCGGCGGCCACGGTCGCGCCCATCGCGCGGCCGCGGCCCCGGTGCACGGCTCGGGCGGGGGTTCGTCCCGGGGGTCGTCGCGTGCACCCGCCGGAGGCAAGGCTCTGCGATCGGCCCCGGGCGGCCGCCCCGCCGGGCGCTAGGGCGTGGGAGCGCCCGCCCGCGCGCGATCCTTCGCGGCGATCTGGAGCCGGACCTGCTGGACCCAGTTCAGCGCCTCGCGGTCCTCCGTGGTCAGCGCGGTGCTCGTCGACGGCTCGACGGCGGCCTGGGCCGCGGCGGCGCCGCTGCGCACCGCGCGCGCCCTCTCCTGGTACTTCAGGAAGTTCGGGACGGCGATCGCGGACAGGATGCCGATGATGGCGACGACCATCATGGGAGCGGCCGCGGGCCCGCCCGAGGCGGCGCCCAGCACGGGGGCGAGGAGCCACGCGAGCGGGTGGCGGCCGACGGAGGTCGCGATCGCGGGGTTCGACACCGCCGCCAGCGCTGCGGCCCGCTTGCAGAGGTAGGGATGACTTGCCGACAGCTCGAGCACGGCCATCCAGAAGCCGCCCGTCTCGCGCACCTGGCCGGCGAACGCGCCGAGGTTCGCCTGCGCCGCGACGTTGCCTCCGGCGGCGAGCACGACGAGGCCCCGGATCGACTGCTCGAGGTCGCCCGCGACGAGGAAGCCGCAGCGGTCCGCGGTGTACTCGCGGGCGCGCAGGTACGCCGTGCCGAGCCACGGGACGATGAGGAACGGCGCCACGAGCCACGTGAAGCGCAGGTGCCCCGCCGCGAGGTGACCCACCTCGTGACCCACGACGAAGTCGAGCTGCCGCGGGTCGCGGCACTGGTCCACGAGCTCGGAGTGCAAGACGACGAAGCGCCGCGACAGGAGCTTCGTCGCGAACGCGTTCAGGACGCCGCCCGCCTGGACCACGTACACCTCGGGTGTCCGGTCGAGCCCGAGCTTCTGCGCCGCGGCGAGGACCCGGGCGTGCAGCTCGGGGAGCTGGCGCTCCGAGACGCGCACGCCGTTGCCGCGGACGTGCGCCAGGAAGAGCGCGTGCGCGACGAAGATCCCGAACGCGAGGGCGGCGCCGTAGGCGAGCCCGACGACGGAGACGACGAGCACCGCCCACACGAGCGACGAGAACACGACGGCGACCGTGAACAGACCGCGTTCGCGGCGCGCACGGAGCTTTCGATCGAAGGCCAAGGGCACCCCTCCACGTTGGCGTTGAGGGAGGAACCTAGCACGCAGCGTCGAAGCGGCGAACACGATGACGCCCGTTCGGCGCGCGCACATGGTCGCGGATGTGGGTCGCGGTGGTCG
>DASWDS010000157.1:0-2523 GCA_036395165.1 Anaeromyxobacteraceae bacterium
CTCGGTGCCGGTCGTCATCGAGATCTTCGCGCCCGCGCAGACCTCGAACCACTCGAGCGGGACCTTCAGCTTCTCCGCCAGCTCGAGCGCGGCCAGGATCCGCTTGCACTCCGGCTCCGCGACGGACCCCATCTCCCGCCCCGGATCGCCGAGCACGATGACGCGCTTCATCCCCTCGGGATGGCGCCTGGTGAAGCTCCGGACGATCCCGACGACCACGTTCGCCGTGTTGCTGCCGGGCGGCCGCTCCACCGGGACGAGCGCGCCCGACGCGTCGAGGTCGTGCTCGACGAAGTCGCCGGGCGGGATGCCCGTCTGCGCGTCGGCGGGCGGCGCCAGCATGCGGACGATCTCGAAGGGGTGGGTGAGCCCGCGCCGGCGGAGCTGGACCACCTTCTGCTGGTACTCGGCCATCGGCTCGAGCGGGCGATCGGTGGGGGCGTCCCACCGGATGCTGAGGCTCTGGCCGAGAGTGACGACGCGGAGCAAGGTCTCGCGCAGCTCGCCCGTCGCCGGGTCGGGCACGCGCGCGTCGAGGAGGACCATCTCGAGCCCGAGCCCCTCGGTCGCCGGCGCGAGCCGCGCGGCCAGGTGGTGGATCTCCTCTGGCGAGAGCAGGAGCGGCGGGGCGAGCGTGAGCAGCACCCGGTTCCACTCGAGGCGCTGGTTCGGCGCGCGCCGCGCCTGGAAGAGCCGCATGCCGGCGAGCGCCTCGTGGAACGTGCGCTCCAGCTGCGGGACCTGGACGACGCGCCCCTGCGCGTCGCGCACGGGGGTGAGATCGCGCACGAGCGCCATCGCGAAGAGCCGCTCGTCCTTCGGGTTCGCCTGCGCGACGGCGCGGTAGAGGTGGACGTCCTCCACCGAGGGCAGCCGCTCGAGGTCGAACTTCGCGAGCCGCCCCATCTGCATGCGCTCGAAGAGGATGAAGTGCACGCCGCGGTAGCGCCTGTCCTCGCGCCAACCGTCCGGCCCGCCGCGGAACGTGAAGTGCTGCTGGCTCGCCTCGCGGCCGAGGCCGCGCCCCGGCATCGCGAGCGCGACCGACGCGCGCCGCACCGGGCGCGGGAACCCGGCCTCGGCGAGCGCCTTCTGGAGCGACGCGGCGAGGTCGTCGGCCGGTGCGGCCTCCCCCTCGTGCCACAGGTAGATCTCGACGACGAGCTCGCGACCCGCCGGCGCCTCCGCCGCGAGCCGCGCCAGCGCCCGCGCCGCCTGCGCGGCCTGCGCGGCGGGGACGAAGCAGGCCGCCACCCGGAAGCGCTCGCCGCCGCGATCGTACTCCGCCCAGGCGCAGGGCAGCCCCTCCACGTCGAGCGCCGTGGGGGCCCCGAGCGGCCGGACGCGGTAGTAGCGCCGGAGCAGCGTCTCGACGAGGCGGGGCCGAAGCGCCGGAGCGGCCGCGCCCATCCGCGACAGGAGGAGCGTCGCGAGCGGCTGTGGGGCCGCGACGAGCCGCTCCACGAGCCGCTCGCGCTCCTCCCCCTGCGCCGCCGGGAGGCGGGCCAGATCCTCCTCCGCCTGGCGGTACGCCTCGGCGCCGACGCGCTCGAGCTCTGGCTGGTCGAAGCGCCGGTAGCGCACCTCGCGCGCGAGATCGGCGAGCGCGGGGAAGCGCTCCTGGCCCACGTCCGCCAGCCGATCGAGGACCTCGCGCGCGGCGGGCCCGGAGACGCCCGGCGGCGGTCCCACTCCGGCGAGCTGCCGCTCCAGGATCCCGAGGATGGGGCCGAGCTGCTCGTCGGCGCGCACGCGCGCCTTCTGGATGCGGAGGAGCGCCAGCTCGAGCGCGCGGCCGGGCGCCTCCATCGAGACGCCGTAGTGCGAGAGCGCCCTCGAGAGCATGGCCACGAACGGCTCGGAGAGCCCGGCGCCGCGCGCCTCCGGCTCGTGCAGGTAGCGCCACAGCTCCTCGAGCGGCGGCCGGCGCCCGGCCTCGCCGGACGCGCGGGTGCGGCTGAAGAGCGACTGGAGGTCGGCGAAGGCGCGGAGCGCCCACTCCTCGCCCCGCAGCGCCTCGGCGTCGTCGGCCGGGACGGCGCGGGAGAGCTCGCGCCAGCCGGCGGCGATCCGCCGCGCGTCGGCCTCGAGGACGTCGAATCCCAGGAGGAGCCGGCGGAGCTCGTCGAGCGACGCGAGGTAGCGCTCGCGGGGCGCGGCGGGCTCCTGCGCCTCGGTCCCGCCGAGCGACAGCGGCTCGGGCGCGGCCTGGGGCGACTCGGCCTCGAGAGGCTGGATGCGCAGGAGCGGAGCCCCGGCGTCCACCTGGCCGTTCACCGCCGCGAGGACCTCTCGTACGATCCCGGCCGACGGCGCCTTCACCTCCACCTCCACCTTCATGGACTCGATGCGCGCGACCGGCTCGCCGGCGGCGACCTCCTGCCCGGGCTCGACGGGGATGGCGACCACCACCGCCGGCATGGGGGAGGTCACGATCCCGCTCGGATCGCGCAGGACGAGGTGCGCGACGCCGTCCACCATGGCGAGGAGGCGCAGCCCCTCCCCCGCCGACAGGATGCGGTG